>WVZO01000713.1:0-217 GCA_011772425.1 Candidatus Aminicenantota bacterium | reverse complement strand
GTATCCGAACGAAAAGGAGAATTGTTTTGTGAGGATATGGGTGACCGGGTAAAAATCGGTGGACGTGCCAAGACCTATCTTAAAGGAGAAATCGAACTATAATACCCTGCTGCTGCCTGTGATCCATCAACCACAGGACGACGACGTCAAAGTCCTTAAATCCGAAATTCGAATATCGAAATTCGAAACAAATTCGAATGATCAAAATTCAAATGAC
>WVZO01000632.1 GCA_011772425.1 Candidatus Aminicenantota bacterium | reverse complement strand
GGGAGTTCAATGTCCAGGTTTTTGCTACCACCCACTCTTTTGAGAATATAAAAGCTTATAGTTCCATATATGATAAGTTGGAGGGTAAAAAAGACAATATGGGACTCTTTCGCATCGAAAAGCAAAAGGATAAACATGAACTCGTTACTATCACTCATGAAATGCTTAAAACCACACTTGAGAACGACCTGGAGGTACGTTAATGCTTCAGCCTTTTACACGAACAAGACTACTGTCTGTTGAAGGAGATGACGAGGTCAATTTCTTTGAGAAATTATTGGAGTATATGGGGATTTCCCATCTAGTGGACATACGAAAATCAGGTGGAAAGGACAAGTTTAAGGATTTAATGCAAGCATATACATTAGCGAGGGGATTCAGGAACATTGAGATGATCGCTGTCATCCGGGATGCAGATAAGAATGCCAAAGATGCGTTTAGAAGTGTGACAGGGGTTCTGAAGAAGATAGGACTTAAGGCACCGGGGAATCCAGGTCAATTTTCCAGTGGGATTCCTGCGGTGGGCATTTTCATTATGCCTGATAATTCTTCCGGGGGAATGTTGGAAGATTTATGCCTGGATACGGTCAAAGATCATGAGGCCATGAAATGTGTTGATGATTTTATTGTCTGCACACAGAAATTGAAGGAGGGGCCTAAAAATATCCCAAAGGCGAGAGTTCAGGCATTTTTAGCAGCAAAACCTAAAATCGTTAATTCAATTGGATTGGGAGCGCAAAAGGGTTATTGGGATTTTGATTCCCAAAGATTACAACCGTTGATTTCCTTCCTCAATCAACTGAAATGACTTTTTCAATTCCGGGGTTGGCCCGGCTTCGCTTACTCTGTGGCAATATAATAAAATAGGTAAAAAAAGTTGAAAATTGGAATCGATAATTACGGACTCTTTCCTTTGGGGATGGAGCCGTTGGAAGTATTGAAGTGGGCAAAGAAAAACGGGGCGGAAGGCGTTCAATTTTCCGGCCTTGAACCGGAAAGAAGCCGGAAAATCAACCGGACCTATCTCAACGATTTAAAACAATTGGCCGCCTCTGAAAACCTTTACATCGAATGGGGCGGTGCCCGGCATATCCCCCGCGATATGACCACCTGGGGTAAAAAAGATGTTTTTGAGATAAATAAAAAAGCAGCAGGGGAAGCCGAAACCCTGGGAACACGAATCATTCGTTCCTGTTCTGGCGGTCTGATGCGATGGAATCCCCACAGCCCCATGACCGAAACCCTGATTTCGGAAACGGCCGCATGCTTACGTTCCCAAAAACAAATGCTCAAGGACCATAACGTTATCCTGTCCATTGAAATCCATTTCGAATTCACCACCTACGAATTGCTGAGACTTTTTGACCAATGCGACGCCGAACCGGGGGATTACCTGGGTATTTGCCTGGATACCATGAATCTGCTTACCATGCTGGAAGACCCGGTGCAAGGGACAGAAAGGATTCTACCCTGGGTGACTTCCACCCATTTAAAAGACGGCGGCATCCTGTTGACCGATGAGGGAATGGTTACCTTTGCCACTGAAATCGGCAAAGGGATCATCGACCTGAAAAAAATTACCCGCCGTCTGGCTCAGCTTCCTTATGATATAAATCTTTCCATTGAAGACCACGGGGGTCAATTTTTACTGCCTATCTTTGATCCCCTGTTTCTCTCAAAATTCCCGGACCTTACCACACAGGAATTTGCCGCATTGGTCCATATGGCAAAGTCCACTGAGGAATCGATGAAGCGAGGAAAATGCGCCATAACAGAGAGAGAAAAATGGCCTGAAGTCTGCGAAACCCGAATGAAGCAAGATATAGAGAACTTAAGGCAACTAATTGATGAATGATGAATTGGTACGATGAATGATGAAAAAGAACCGCGGACGAAATACCAAAGCCCACGAAAGTTGACTTCATCATTCATCACTCATCACTCATAATTCAGGAATACGAAGATGTTGGGATATGAACATGAAAAATTTTCTTTCAAGACAGCGGATGAACTATTAAAAAAAGCTGGAGAATTTGGGATTGATCTTCCCTTCCAGGAATCTATAGAACCGCTTTTAGAACCCTTTAGCGTAGGCGGTAAAACAATTCCCAACCGCCTGGCGGTTCAACCCATGGAAGGTTTTGACAGCGAACCCGATGGTTCACCTGGAGAGCTTACCTTCCGGCGTTACCAGAGGTATGCGGAAGGAGGAAGCGGATTGATCTGGTTTGAAGCCACCAGTGTCGTACCGGAAGGACGATCCAATCCGCATCAATTAATGCTTCATTCCGGGAACCTGGACAGGTTTAAGCAACTGGTTCAACATACCCGTGATGCAGCACACCGGGTTTTTGGGAATTCCCATGATGTATTTCTTGTGCTGCAATTGACCCATTCGGGGCGTTACAGCCAACCGGAAGGTAAACCGGCGCCGCTGGCAGCAGCCCCCAATCCCTACCTGGATACGGATAACATTAAAGATAAGATTCGTTTTTTTAACGATGATGAACTGGAACGGCTGCAAGAAACATTTATCGATTCTGCACGACTTGCAAAGGAAGCCGGGTTTGATGCCGTGGACATCAAAGCCTGCCACGGATACTTGATCCATGAACTTTTATCGGCTTTTAAACGAAAAGACAGCCGGTTCGGTGGAAGTTTTGAAAACCGGACTCGTTTTCTTATCGAGGTGATTACAGGAATTCATAAACAAGCGTTGGGTATTGTTCCTGCAGTACGAATGAATGTATACGATGGTATCCCTTATCCTTATGGATTTGGTGTACTCTTTGATGGGTCGTTGGCTGTGTTTTTTTATGAACCCTTTGAACTGATACGCCGCCTGTTACAGGCAGGATGTTTTCTTATTAATGTGACCATGGGGATTCCCTATTACAATCCCCATATAGGGCGTCCATTTGATCGTCCACTGCCAGGTGCGGTTCTGCCGCCGGAACATCCATTAGAAGGAATTATACGACTTCTGAAAGCAGCCGGAAAGACGCAACGGCAATTTCACCAGGCAGCAGTGGTGGGAACCGGTTATTCATGGCTGCGGGAATTTTTTCCCAATGCCGGTGCCGCGGTCCTGGCCCAGAGGAAAGCCTCATTTATCGGCCTGGGACGAAGTTCCTTTGCTTATCCCCATGCCCCCAGGGATTTGATGGAAAAAGGAAGGTTGGACCCCGAAAAAGTCTGCATCGCCTGTTCCGGATGCACGCAATTAATGAGAAGCGGCGGTCCCAACGGATGCATTGCCCGAGACGGTGAGGTTTATAAAACGGTTAAATAACGATCTGTTTTTTTTAGCCACAGAGGCGGGTGGCACCCGCAACCCAAAAGGGCATAGGAATTCGCTTTGTGACATAGGAATTATTTCTTGGAATAAAAACAAGAAATAGGAGAAAGTAGTACAGAGAACAAAGAGATGGAAAAACAAATTGTCGAATTCAGTGGAACTTCTATACCGCTGTATTCTGTCAACATCCTCATCATCGGCAGCGGAGCCGCGGCGTTGAGTGCGGCGGTGAATTTGTTTGAACTGGGGCAAAAAGATATTGCCATCGCTACAGACCGGTGGGGCGGTGGAACATCCAATAATGCTGGGTCTGATAAACAGACCTACTATAAACTTTCATTGTGCAGTGATATCCCGGATTCTCCGTTGCAGATGGCAGAAGACCTATTCAACGGTAAATGCATGCACGGCGATATTGCCCTGTGTGAAGCACAGAATTCGCTGCCGGCGTTTTTCAACCTGGTGAGGTTGGGTGTTCCGTTTCCCCATGACCGATACGGCGCTTATGTGGGGTATAAGACCGATCATGACCCGCGTGCACGGGCCACGTCTGCCGGTCCTTTAACTTCTCACCTGATGTTTGACGCCCTTGCCAGAGAAGTAAAACGGAAAGGAATTCCAGTGCTGGACCATCACGAAGTGATCGCACTTTTAACCGAGACAAAAGGAGATGAAAACCATGTGATCGGCGCTGTTGCCCTGGACCTGGATAACCTGGATTCTGAGAATTATGGCTTTGTGGTATTTAATGCGAAGAATGTGGTCCTGGGAACCGGTGGGCCTGGTGGGATGTATGAAGCCTCAGTTTACCCGGAGAGTCAATTGGGTTCCACGGGAATGGCGTTTAAAATTGGGGCCGTGGGGCAAAACCTTACGGAATCACAATTTGGTTTGGCATCCGTATTGTTTCGCTGGAACCTGTCCGGGACGTATCAACAGGTGATTCCCCGGTATATATCCACGGATAGAAACGGCGGGGATGAGAAGGAATTTTTGAATGAATTTTTCCCGGATATGGGCACCCTTGCCACTGCTATATTTCTCAAAGGTTACCAGTGGCCCTTTGATCCCGGTAAAATTGCCGATTACGGTTCATCATTGATCGATGTCCTGGTGTTCCGAGAAACCGTGATTAAAAAGCGAAGGGTATTTCTTGATTTTAAAAACAATCTTACCGGTTCCGGTATATTGGAAGATTTTTCTTTTGATTTATTGAGTCAAGAAGCCCGTGATTATCTTGAAAAATCAGGCGCACTTTTCGATACACCCATTGAGCGGCTTCAAAAAATGAATCCCCTTGCCGTGAAGCTCTATAAAGATCACAACATCGATCTTTCCAGGGAATACCTGGAGATTGCTGTTTGTGCCCAGCACAACAATGGTGGTTTAAAAGGAAATATCTGGTGGGAGTCTAATATTAAGCATTTATTTCCTGTGGGAGAAGTGAATGGCAGCCACGGTGTTTACAGGCCTGGAGGTTCTGCATTGAATGCCGGACAGGTGGGCGGTTTGCGCTCTGCATTGTATATTTCAAAAAAATATAAAGGAAATCCTATGGATGTAAGTACGTTTATGTCCAGGGTAGGGGAGAGGATAGAGGAAAAGCTGAGATTCGCTTCTCGAATCATCGATGACTCTTTAGAAGATAATTATTATATTCGAAACACAAGAAAAGCAATCCGGCAAAGGATGTCTTATTATGGCGCCCATGTGAGGGACCCACATAAAATAAAAGAAGTTGTTTCCGAAGCCTGGCAGCTTTATTTCCAAATGAAAAGCCGGATGAAAATTCCATCTACCAAGAACCTACCCGCTGCTTTCAAGAATCTTGACCTTTGTCTTACCCATGCTGTTTATCTTGAGGCAATTGCCGAGTATCTTGAGAAAGGGGGGAAAAGCAGGGGTTCTTATCTTGTGTTGGATGCGGAGGGCGAGAAACCTTGTGAAAAACTGGAAGATGAATGGAGATTTAGTTTGAACCGTGATGATGCGTTTGTGAATCGAAAGATATTGGAAATCTCCCTTGATGAGAGTTTATCGGTAGAGAAAAAATGGGTGGACATACGGCCCATTCCGCGTGGAGAACAATGGTTCGAGAATCTTTGGGAGGATTATAGAGAAGATAGAATTTTTGCTTTAGATTGAGATGGACTTCTTCGCGTTTCTTCGCGCTTTTTACCGCATTGTAAATGCCTTTGCGGCTAAAAAATAGATAGGAGGCATTAAGATGAATAAACGGCCGGTGGCAGTGGTGACCGGGGCCAGCCGGGGAATCGGCAGCGCCATTGTTCTTGAATTGTCCACGGCGGGGTACGATATCGTTGGGATTTCCCGGACCCTTGAAACGACAAAAACAAAAAAAGGTTTAAATGAACTAAAACCGTTCATTGAAGCCAATGGCGCTTCTTTCTTGCCGCTTAAAGCTGATATCAGCGATATAGAAATTCACAACCGCTTGATTTCGGAAATTGAGAAGGAATTTGGGCGCATCGATGTACTGGTGAACAATGCGGGTGTGCCGCCTTTAAAGCGGTTGGATATCCTGGAAACCACTGCGGAAAGTTTTGACCGGGTGCTTTCCATAAATCTCCGCGGCCCGTTTTTCCTGACTCAGTTAGTGTCCCGGCAAATGTTGGAAAAGATAGAAATTATCCGGGATTATCATCCTAAAATTATTTTTATTACGTCCATTTCAGCCGAGGTATCGTCTCTCAATCGTGCCGAGTATTGTATATCCAAATCGGGTCTAAGTATGGCAGCCAGGGTTTTTGCTCACCGCCTGGCTGGATCAGGTATCAATGTATATGAAATTCGTCCCGGGTTGGTGCAAACCGATATGACCGCACCGGTAAAGGAGAAATATGATAAACTCATTGAAGAAGGGTTGATACCCATGAACCGCTGGGCCCAGCCTGAAGATATTGCCAGGGCGGTGGCAGCGCTGACCCGCGGCGATTTTGCTTATTCTACCGGCACCATCATTGAGGTAAGTGGAGGTATGAATATAAGAAGCCTGTGAGCGCATAGCGCACTTCGTGTCCTTCGTGCCTTCGTGGTGAAAAAATTAAGATGAGGTAATAAAAATGAAAAAAACTGAAAAGCTGTTCCGGGAATTAAAGAAGAATCAACTGGTGGCAATATTCACTCCCAAATGTGTGGAGGAGTGTTTGACTGCTTATGAGGTTTTGCACGCCAGCGGTATTATTTTTGAGATCACCTTACGCTCGGAATTCTCATTGGCAGGCATCCGGTTGGTATTGGAAAAACACCCGGATGCGCTTGTGCTGGCAGGGACCGTCATGACGTCCCGGCAGGCCGGGCTTGCCATCGAGGCCGGTGTTTCCGGTATCGTATCCGCCGATTACATCCCGGAAGTAGTGGACGTCTGCGTGGAACACGATATCATGTGCATACCCGGCGGCCTGTCGGATGCAGGTAAACAACTGGTTCATAAGGCGAAAAAATACGGCTGCTCATTGGAAGAATTGAAAACAAAATATCCGTATCAATGGATTTATAAACTGTTTCCAGCTATTACCAGGGAGAGTTCTTATCTAGACCTGCCCCGGTTGTGGCGAGGGCCTTATAAAGACTTAAATGTCTTATATACGGGGGGTATTACTGGAGAAAACCTTTCGGAAGTGCTCAACGCAGACCCTGGCGGTATTTTTGGTGCCTCAGCATTGGCCAGACATATCCATGAGCCAGAATTGTTAGAGAAGGAAATCCATAAATGGAAAACCATATTACAGGCCGGGGAAACTCGAAAGGAAGAATCTCCTTCTATAAAAGAGTTTCCAAAGGGTGTTACTGGTGGTGTTGTTACCTTTGGAGAAATAATGATGAGGTTATCTCCTCCGGTTGGTGTTCGGCTGCAAAATGCCCGGAACTTTGAATTGAATTTCGGAGGTGCCGAAGCCAATGTGGCGGTTTCCCTGGCTCATTTTGGATTGAATACTTCATTTGTTACTGTATTACCGGATAATGACCTGGGGGATAACACCGTTAATACCTTGAAGATGCATGGGGTGGATACCAGGTTTATCCTGCGAAGAGGTGACCGCATGGGCATTTATTTCCTGGAGCACGGTTCCGGGCCTCGTCCGTCAAACGTGATTTATGACCGGGCTAATTCGGCGATTTCAACAGTTACTCCCGAAGATTTTGATTGGCATGAAATACTGGACACGGTTGTATGGTTTCACTGGACCGGGATCAGCCCTGCCCTGGGGGATTCCGTGGCAGAAACCTTGAAAAGAGCCCTGGAGATTGCTAAACGCAAAGGAATTACTGTCAGTGCGGATTTGAATTACAGGAAGAAATTGTGGACCCGGGAGAAAGCCGGGAAGGTAATGTGCGGCTTGATGCCTTATGTAGATATTCTTATCGCCAATGAGGAAGACCCGGCAGCGGTTTTTGGAATAGAATCAGTGGAAACCGATGTGGAGAAGGGAAAACTGAATATCGACGGTTACAGGAAAGTGGCGGAGGAGCTTATTAAACGGTTTGGTTTTAAAAAGGTGGCGATCACGCTGCGGCAAAGTATTTCTGCCTCTGAAAACAAGTGGTCTGCCTGTCTTTATGATGGGGAGAATTTTTATCACAGCCCGGAGTATCATGTATGGATTGTTGACCGGGTAGGAACGGGGGATGCGTTTGCCGCCGGTTTCATCTACGGACACCTGACCGGTAAAACCAATGCAGAAGCATTGAATTTCGGTGTGGCGGCTTCCTGTCTGAAACATTCCCTGGCCGGAGATTTTAATCTTGTCAATGTGACAGAAGTGGAACGACTGGCTGCCGGAGAAACCGGTGGCCGAGTTCAAAGATAAGAAAACTTAATCATAAAAACGATTGAATTTGACCAGGTATTATTATAAAATAGAATCTTTACAGGAGTAAGTTGTTATGCCCAAACAGATCAGTCACATATTTAATCGCAAAATGCTGAAATCAGTGATGGAAACCTTTGATTTCAATCAAATAAAAAACCTTGAAGAAAAGCAGCATATTCTCTTAAACTGGAAACAAGTATTAGAATCCCAAAGCCTTAAAGGTTTGGGAGAAATCTCCATTCATGGTGACTTTCTGATTGATATTTTTTCTAATGTGTTGGGTTATAAAAGGGTAACGGAAAACCAGGAGGAATGGAACCTGGTTCATGAGAAAAAAACATTTACCGATGCTTCGAAAGCAGATGGAGCACTTGGATTTTTTACCCCGGATTCGGACGATATTCGAGTAGTCATAGAGCTAAAAAGTTTAAGAACCGACCTGGATGCCAGGCAGCAGCGACAGTACGGTAAAATATCTCCTGTAGAACAAGCCTTCTCATATGCCCATAAATCCGGTAAAAAGTGCATTTGGATCATTGTCTCAAATTATAATGAACTGCGGTTCTACCATGAAGCATCTTCAGGTGAATATGAGGAATTTGAAGTCTCAAAGCTTTCCGATCCGGAAGAATTTAGGCGTTTTTATTACCTCCTGTCTGCTGAAAACCTCATTTCAAAGGAAGGAACAAGTGTTATTGAAGCCCTATACAAACGGAATGAGGCGGATGAAGAAAGTATTTCAAAAGATTTTTATAGTAATTATAAACAGATGAGAATACACCTTTTTGAACACATGAAGCAGCATAATCCTGATAGAGATGAAATACTCCTATTGGAAAAGACCCAGAAAATCCTGGACCGCTTTATATTTGTCTGTTTTTGTGAAGATACCGGGCTGCTGCCTGAGAGAATTTTTCGAAAAATTATGACCCTGGCAAGAGAATCTTTTGCCCTTGAAGAGAATAAAATTTGGAAGGAACTAAAAGGACTTTTCAGGGCGATCGATAAGGGGCTTGCCAGTCACGGTATAAATGCTTTTGACGGCAGTATTTTTGCTGAAGACCCTGAGCTCGATTCATTAATAATCGATGATGAGATTTTCGAAGAACTGGCCAAGATTACGGATTATGATTTTGAGTCCGATCTCAATGTTAATATTCTCGGTCATATATTTGAACAGTCTATTTCAGATCTTGAAGAATTAAGGGCTGAAATAAAAGGCGAGAAGACGGACAGGAAAAATCGAAAACGTAAAAAGGAAGGAATCTATTATACACCTGAGTATATTACAAAATACATTGTTGAAAATGCAGTGGGTGGATGGTTGGAAGACAGGAAAAAAGACCTGGGTATAGATAAGCTTCCGCAGCTTACAGAGGAAGATTATAAATCCGTTAAAATCTCTAAAAACGGGTTAAAATTTAATAAAAATATTGAAAAGCATATTGTTTTTTGGGAATCTTATAAGGAAAAGTTGATGAGCATCAAGGTACTGGACCCGGCCTGTGGTTCCGGTGCCTTTCTCAACCAGGCATTTGATTTCTTATACAAGGAGGGTCAAAAAGTAAATAAAATGCTTTCCAAGTTGAAGGGAGGGCAGAAAGATATTTTTGATCTTGATAAATACATATTGCGAAGCAACCTTTATGGAGTGGACTTAAACAAGGAGGCCGTGGAGATTACAAAACTTTCCCTCTGGTTAAAAACCGCGGACAAATATTCCCGTCTGACAGTACTTGACGACAATATAAAATGTGGTAATTCCCTTATCGATGACCCGGAAATAGCAGGCACAAAAGCGTTTAAATGGGAAGAAGAGTTTTCGGGCTTCATCCGTTCCGGCGGCTTTGATGTTGTGATTGGGAATCCACCATATATTAATGTTGAGCTAGTCTCAAAAGAAGTTAAAGAATATTTTATTAAAAAGTATAAAACGTTCTATAAAAGATATGATATTTTTGGTTTATTTTTTGAGTTAAGTATTTCAAAGTTGGTGAGCAATGGAAAAGTTTCTTTTATTATTCCTTCTCAGATTTTAAATAATTTATCTTACAAAAAGTTAAGAGATTTCATTCTCGAAAATGATTGGCTGGAGAAAGTTTGTTATCTTGGAGATAAAGTCTTTTTAGATGCAAATAATGATGTTTGTATTTTAGTTATTGATAAAAGCGGTGTTGAATTAATAGATTTGGTCAATGCTTTAAATTTTAAGAATCCGATTTTATCAGTTGTCGATAAAGACTATTTCAGGAAGTTTGATAATGTTATAAGTATAAGTAATGATATTTCAAATGATTCAATTTTTAAAAAAATTTTCAATCCTGAGTTTGCGAAAATCTCAGATCACTTTGATGTATTTCAAGGTATTGTTACTGGTAATAATCCGGTTTATATTTTTGAAGAATCCCAATTGGAAAATATGAATATTGAAGAAGAATTACTATATCCTATACTTTTAGGAAGAGATTTTAGTAAATGGATAATACAAAACACAAAAAGAAGAATTTTATATTTAGATGCAAATACTGATTTAGAGAAGTATCCCCTTACTCGGAATTATATTCTCGGATTTAAAGAAAAATTACAAACGAGAAGAGAGTGTTTAAATAATTTAATACCATGGTATTCATTACAATGGCCCAGAGATAAATCCAAGCTTAATACCACTCCTAAAATTCTAATTCAAAGCACAAGAAATCAAAGATTAAAAACAAGAATTGTCGCAACCATTGATGAAATTGGAGTATATGGTACTCAAGGGTTGAATTTTATTGTTCCTAAAAATACTTCTTTATCAGTTTATTATTTAATATCCATATTAAATTCAGAATTGATAAATTTTTTGTTTCAAACAAAATTTCTTAATGTTGCTATTAAAGCGGATTATTTGAAAGGGGTAAAGATTCCAAATATTTCTAAAACCAAACAAAAACAATTTATTGAGAAATCAATTAGGATGTTGGAATTGAACCGACATTTTTATGGTTTATTAGATAAATTCACCCATTTCATTGAAAAAATTTATAAGCCAAAAAGGATTTCAAATAAATTGAAAGAATTTTTCACTCTACCATTCACAGATTTTATAAAGGAACTAAAAGGACAAAAGGCATCTTTTACCAGGAAGGAAGAATTTGAACTTATGGAGTTATTTGAAGAACAAAAAGAAAAGGCTTTAGCATTAAAAAAGGAAATTGATGAAATCGATAATGAAATTGACCAAATGGTGTATGATCTTTATGGTCTTACGGAAGAGGAAATTCAAATTGTGGAGAGTTCCTGAATCCGAAAGCCAAACACCAGACATTTTCTATGAACTCTAAATGTTTTCATATATATAGAAATTGGTGAATTGCGAAAGGCAGCGGAGATGTATGAAAAAGCTGGAACAGCTATGAAAGATTGTCCGAACCTGTATTGTCGGGAAAAATTACCTCCTAATGCCAGGTTTTGCCGAAAATGTGGAACGAGAATTAGTTAAACCTATTATAGACGGTGCCTAATTTTATAATTTTTTTGGGCAATATGTAAGATGTAAAATGAAAGAGGTAAATCATGAGACGTGCAAGAATTACTTTTAGTGGTGCCTTTCATCACACTATGAATCGCGGTATCAAAGGCGAAGCTAT
>WVZO01000595.1 GCA_011772425.1 Candidatus Aminicenantota bacterium | reverse complement strand
GACACAACGGTTATGTATTGAGTGTCTGTTTCAGCCCGGAAGGGACTCATATCCTCTCCGGCTCTTCTGATTCCACCCTGAAATTATGGGAGCGTTCCAGCGGAAAAGAGGTGCGCACCTTTAAAGGACACAACGGTAGAGTAAGGAGTGTCTGTTTCAGCCCGGAAGGGACTCATATCCTCTCCGGTTCGTCTGATTCCACCGTGAAATTATGGGAGCGTTCCAGCGGAAACGAGGTGCGCACCTTTAAAGGACACACCGATTGGGTAAGAAGTGTCTGTTTCAGCCCGGAAGGAAAGTATATCCTCTCCGGCTCCCTTGACTATACCCTGAAATTATGGGACACCCGGACCGGTGCCTGCCTCAAAACCATCCCCCTGCTGTGGGTGCCTTTAGAAATCAAGGCCCATCCCAGTAAGCCGGGTATTTTTGCCACCGCCAATGCCAACGGAACCGTCACGTTTTTTGATTTCGGGGAAATTATAAGATAAGTGAAAAGAAAATTCCAGATTCCAAATCACAAATTCCAAACAAATTCCAAATCACAAATTACAATGACCAAAACAAACCTTCTGAAATAATTCAGATTGAGGTTAAGGTTAAGGTTGAGATTAAGGTGGCTTCGCCGAAGGCGTTAAAAAATATGCCCGAAGGGCACCTCTTTTGTTTGTAATTTGAGATTTGGAGGATAACTTACCTGTCTACCTTATTCTGACGCAGTTGAAAGGCAAAGGGTTTAACGTTTTGGCCCGTAATTAACTTTTTTTGATGCCATCATACTGGCTGAAGCGATTTCATTTTTATTACTTTCCGCAGATGTGAGAGCTGTCCTTAAAAGTCCTGGTATGGAAAGGTCCTCATCGATTAACGGCCAATGGATACCATACCCTGAGGGAGAGATTTCGTATTTTTCCCTTTCTATTTTCGATGCCTTTGCCAATCTTTCCGAAATTGCAAACAAATCAAAAATGAATTTTTCCCCATCTATTTTAAGAATCATCTGGTCAGCCTTAAATGTGATTTCCTCGACATTATGTAGTAAATCAGCCATCTTACCTCCTTCTTTGAATGCGATTCCATTCTTCTTCGATTAATTCAAAATACTCGAAGATTATTTTTTTTACCTGACGTTTGTCTTTATTATTCATATTAAAGATGTACGCCTCCTTAATATCAAAATTTTCTGTATCCAACCAATATTTGCATTCTTTTTCAGCTTTTTTGCAGTGGATATGAATCGGTTCATGTTTTTCGTTTGAATAGAAAAAAAATCTCCAGCCTGCTATAAACAATATCGTTGGCATTATTATCCTCGTCAACTAATTATACCAAATTCCCGGACACCATTCAATCCGGTGCAAATTGATTTATTTTGCTGAGGAAAAGGGACAAGCAAAATTTAACGCCGAAGGCGTCAAAAATATGCCCGAAGGGCACCTCTATATTCAAATACCGATTCCCTTTATTGAAGTGTTTTCCCATTTCCTGTAAAATAGATATATGATTAAAAAAAATCCATCATTTTTTTAAATAAGGAGGATAATGTGAAAACATTGGTAAAATACTTAATCGCGTTTGTTGTCATAGTCATGTTCAATGCCGGCGTTGCCCTGAGCCAAACCCTCGATGAATACATCAAAAAAGCTCAAGATTCCCAAAAATCCGGCGACCTTTCCCGGGCAGTAAAAATAATGTCGGGAGCGATCCAAAAATACCCGGATAACGCTGCTGCTTATTCATACTTAGGCCTTTATACCGGCATGCAGGCAGGACAGACAAAAGACTTTATGGAAGCAGGCAGACTGGTCACTAAATCTTTTGAAATGCTGGATAAAGCTGTTTCACTGGATGCGAATAACCCGGTCCCTCGATTCCATCGAGGATTGATGGGGGTGAATATTCCTGAATTCCTTGGTAAACTGGACCTGGGAATTAACGATCTGGAAATACTTATCAAGATGTCTAAAGAATCTCCGCAAAAGGTCTCAAAAGATATACTTATAAGCGGTTACCAATTCCTGGCCCAGGGCTATCAAAAGAAAAAAGAAACCCAAAAGGCAATACTTGTGTTGAAGAAGTTAATTAAACTTGCCCCGGAGACAGAGTTGGCTAAAAAAGCTGAAAAAACGATTGCCGAACTCTCGAAAACAAAACCAGCTCAAGAAACCAAAAAAAAGAAACCTGATCCGGCTAAAATAACCGGCCTGAAACAGCAAGTTAAGAATGATCCCAATAATCCGGTACGTTTAATAGAACTTGGGAAAGCCTATATGGATAATAAGGATTTTGAAGAAGCCGGGAAAGTATTGAAGAAAGCGATTGAACTGGACGCAAATAATATTAAGGCGTATAAATTGCTGGTATCTGCCCTTGGAGAACTGGCTGGCAAAGGATATGACGAGAGAATTTATGAAGATACCGACTTACGTACAAACCTGGCTTTTGAGATAATGCGCGTCCTTGATAAAGCCTGTGAAATTTCGCCAGGGGATATTGAGCTCAGGTTTTTAAGAGGGATTATCGGGGTTGAGATGCCTTTCTTCGTACAAAAACTCGAACAGGCCATTGTTGATTTAAATTGGATTTTAAAGAGCGATGCCACTGACTCGACTAAGGCAGATGCCCTTTACTGGCTGGGAAAGGCCTATCAAAAGAAAGCCATGACCTATTGGATAAAAGTGGTAACGAAATATTCGAAATCCAAAGCATCCCAAAATGTATTTGCCGGATTACGCCCTGCGTTTAAACGTGTCGATCTTGCGAAATACCAAACGCCTGTTTTAACCATAGATTTTGTCCTGGGATTTCGAGACGAATTACCGCCGCAGACGGCAGTGTGGATCGAAACCAAAGAGGGTGCATTCGTTAAAACTATTTATGTCTCCGGGTTTAGCGGCCATGCGAAAGAAAAGCAGGTTAACCTGCCAACCTGGTCGGAATCTTCTAAGTTTGTCGATGTGGATGGCGTCACAAGTGCAAGCATAGATTTAGGGCATCATATTTATGTATGGGATTTAAACGATAATTCGGGTAAAAAGGTAAACCCGGGAGAATACATCATAAAAGTGGAAGTTGCCTATTGGCCCAGCATGGAATATCAAATGGTTTCAGCAACTATAAATTTGGGGAAAAATCAAGAACAAGCAGTAACTGAGGAAGGAAACTTGATACCTTATCTGGAAGTTAAATATTATCCTTCAAAGTAATACAGTCCGGCAAAGGCCGCAGTTCCTCATGACGGTGTGCGCCGTCGCCCGGAGACAATGAAAAAGGGGAAACCACAGATTACACAGATTACGCAGATTTTTTTATATTTTTTTNNTTTTATATTTTTTTTATAATCTGTGTAAATCTGTGTAATCTGTGGTTTTTTTCATAGGAGGTGAAATAAAATTTTTTCCTCACAGCTATTGACAATTATGTTTTCATGTGATATCTAAAACTGGTTAATCGAATATTCTTGAAAAACGAGAATTTCATCAACCTTCAAAAAGGATCAAACAATGACTGGTCTGATAACATTTAGAAAGGCGGGCAATCATGAGAAAACTCTCTTAAAGAAAATAAGCTGAGAGGCAAAGGAGACATAATGCAAAGGAGGAATCATTTTTTAAGGGTCAAAATTACTGCCCCGGGCTTTTTTTTGATTTTCTTGTTACTTTTTAACGGGTTAAGTATTGCATCTGCTTCGGCCAACAGCAGCAAAGAAAAAACCGGTAAGACAGGCCGGCATTTTATTTTATTATTGGATTCAGAGGTCGCTGTCAATAATATTTCTAAAAAGAGCAGCACAGGGGCTGCAGGCGATGATTTTTTTAATCTTCTAAAACGTGCCCTGGAAGAGAATCCCTACACCAGTCCGGGTGAGGATTATAAGACCTTTAAAGAAGGTAGGGATATTGTTTCAATCGTGTTACATCATTTCTCTGCAACCAACAGAAGTACTTTATATTTTTATACGTTCACAGATATCATTTTCATTGAGAAATTTCTTGCATCAAAGAGCGCATTAATAGACTCTTTAAACCGGAAATTCGGATATTACAAGACGTTTCTAAACTCCTTTTCCCCGGATAAAATTACCGATGCAGAAGAGAGAGTACTGCCTTTTTTATGTGCCAAACATAATAGTTATAAAAAATACAGTAGTTATATTAAAGGATTCCGGGAACTGGAAAAATATACGATTGAAGACATTGTCATTATATCCATTTATGATGGGAAGAATAGAAAAAACATCGCTTCTAAAATCGACCCGGAATGGGAAGAATTTAACAATAATCTCCAATACCAGCGCATTAAAAGTGACCGCAGCAGTTACGGGACGAATATCGCGGTTGATTATTTCAGTGTTCAGCCCCGGCAGTTGAAAGATGTTCCCATTTTGAAAAATAATAAGGAACCCCTGGAAAGGTTTGCCAGGCGGTCACCAGGAAAAAACAATCAACCGACACTATACTGGGAAGGTAACAGCGGACTTGGCGTTATACCCGAAGGATACCGTCTGCAGTGGTCCGGAGGGCCGGGAACCGGACCCGGGGATTTCCAATGGAAAGAGATTGGAAAAAGCGTTAACGAGAATGTGGAGTTATCCCTGCCTTACAACAATTCAACGGTCTATATCAAAAAAAGCGAATCAGATGAAGCCCGGAGCAGTGACAATACACGTACAAGTACAACCGAAATATACTATAGATTGGTTAAAAACGATTATAACCTGGAAGGAAATCTTAAATACCCGCTTAAATACAGCCCGGCAACTGCTGCAAAACGTGTAACCTATGCAGTGAAACCGGAGAAGAAATATGTTCTAGAGTTTCCCTGGCTGTGGATGTCATTTCGTGATTTGAAGGGCGAAGATTTAATACATTTGATGAACCGTAAACATCGATCAGAGTTATCCGCAGCAGAAGCATCCAGGATTTTCAAACGAGCGGTTTTAACCCGGTTAATTGCTGTTTACGCAGCGATTATACTTTTTATACTTTTACTTATTGTGTTCTATCTAAGGTATGCCAGGAACCCTAAAATAAAACCCGTTATTTATGGTTTAGCGGAAAAGGTCCCCGTGGATTTTTCCCAGGAACAACGGGAAACAAAAGCACTGGCTGACCTGGAATTTCAAAATACCCGTAAACGGTTATCAAAATTTAAGAAAAGGAAAACCTTTGATATAAAACTGGAAGTTGAATGGGGCGATAAACCCGGTGAGAATAACGTTGACCTGGACCCTGACCGGCTCCTGGTTATTGAGAAAATTTTTCACCGGGAAACCGGGAAAGAACCGGCCCTGCCTTTGAAATGGATAGGGGAGGGCTGTTTCCAGGCGGAACTGCCGGGAGTATCTGCCGGGGAAAAATTTAAAATCCTTCTAAATACCGGTGCGCTGCAGGATTTAGCCGCTGGAAACAGGGAAGAAAAAGACTTTGAAGAGGTCTTATTTGAACCTGGTTTCAATATTATCTCGGCAGCGTTTACCAAAAAAAGAAAACCGGTACCCCTGGAAAAGAAATCCAGGTCTTTGAAACGCTCTTTTAACTTTATCTTTCGACCGGAGACAGCAGAACCGGACATTCAGATTGAACAGGTTAAAAATGAGGGGAATATTAATTTTAGATTTGACGAGGAATATGAAAAGTATACCATTCCTTATTCAACTCTCCGGCTCCAACAGGCATTATTTAAACTGGTTGTTAAAAATAAGAGTACCCATAAATTTTCGCGTCCTGTCCATATGGAGCTTTCTTATAAGGTTTTCGAGGAAAATGCCCTGCGGGATAGTCCCGGGAAAATCTTCTATCTAACCTCCAGCGACCGCTGGGAACCGGGAGAGATCTTTTCTCAAACCCGGGAGATCAGCTTATCCTATGGAGAGGAAAAGATTTTTTACTTTTATATTAATTTCAAGGATATTCTCGTAAACCCCAAAGACCCGAGAAATTTCCGTATCCAGGTTTTAAAAGACGGAATCCCGATTAAAGATGGTGATAAGAATATTTCCGTAACCGGGTCAATAGAAAGCACCGAAGCATTGATCTGCTTTAAAGGAGAAAACGAATCGGTATGGCCGGAAGAAAAACACCGGTATACGGGGATTTTAAATGAAGACAAAGAACTGGTGATCAATGAAGATTCGAAAACAGAGATATCCCTGGAATACAGGTTCCCGGAGCAGGGTCGCCTGGATATCCTGTCAGGTAAGCCTACCCCTTTGTTCGGGCTCGAACTAAGGAATAGCTGCATCACCCGCACCGGCTGGTATAAATGGGATATCTATGACCTGCAGCTCATTCCCAAAGAATATATTAACCTGGGAAAAACAGGGTCGGAAAAAGCGATTTACTATAAAATTTATAAAGGATCGAAAAAAATCGAAGATACCAACGATTCGAGAGCACAGGTGGAATTCTACCTGGATGCTGAACGAGTCAGGATAAAGAGATATGAGATATCCTTTGGGGTAACGTTTGTATTGGACCTGTTATTTTTCCCGGGGGGTGAAGAGAAAGGGGAAATCAGCCGAAAAAAGATCAATATAAGCGCTGTAGTTGAAGGGCGTCATTATGTTGTACCGGATTACCTGGTGATTGATTTCGGTACTTCAGCTATTGCAGTAGAAAGACGCAGCAGGACCGGTGACAGGGGAGAACAGGAAAACACCTTTCGGATGCAATTCCAATCACCCAGGGGTCACCTGGAGAGTAAAAACGGCCTGATGCCTTCGGTAATCAGCCTGAATGAAAATGAAATAATCGGTTCCTATCGATTTGTAAGTTTGCCGGCGGAAAAAAGTTTAATGTCCAGGGAACCCAGTAGATTGGTGAGTTCCCCGAAAATGCGCATCTTGGAGGGGGAAAACAGGATAGAATTTCCCGCGAATTTTTCCTATATAAATAAAGACGGCATCAAATGCACTGGCATGGATAAAGATAGGAAAACCTGCACCTGTAAAGATGAAGAAAAGCGAAACTGTGAGCGCATCAGGGAAGATTCGCTGACCTGTGATGGTGATCACATCGACCTGGAGGGTTTATTGTTATCGACTTACAGGAATTTGAAACAAAGGTATCTAAACCCCTGTGGGGAAATCCGCGGCTACAAACGACTGATCATTACCCACCCCAATTTGTATAACAAATCCCATATCACCTTTCTAAAACAAAATATATTATACAATGCATTTGTAGACCCGGCTGAGAATATCTATGAACAAAATATTATCCTGGTGAGTGAATCGGATGCATCGCTTTATTATTACCTGCAGAAGAATGCCGAAGAAGAAGACAGTGAAAAACCGGGAAACATAATGGTGATCGATATTGGGGGCGGGACCCTGGATATCTCTCTGGCAGAGGTGAAATGGGAAGAAAGCGGCAATAAACCGGAATCCGTAGAAATTACCAGGAAAGATGGGGTTGCTTTTGCAGGAGATGTGTTGGACAAAGCTATTGCACTCCAGGTTCATGACCTCCTTCGCCAATATGAAGAGCAGGTAAAAAGTTACGGGGATTTATCACGTGCCCCCCTTCCCCCGGCTGATGACATCAAAGAACAAATTTTTAGAAAAATCGAAGAAGCCCAGGAGGGGGCACAAGTAAAAAGTAAAACCGGAGACGAAGAAAGTGCAGCCGGGGACAAAGATGATTCTAAGTTTAGATATGAAAATAAAATAGCAGCGGAAGAAACCGGGGATAAAGAATATCCCGGCGATTTTGTCCAGGCCATGTTGGATCTCAAATATGAGAATATTTTAGCCTTCAAAGAGAATATGTGCGCAGATCCGTCACCCGGTAAAGAGGTGGAAATCTGCCTGGGAGGAAATGGTACCCCTACGGGACTGTGCCAGACCACTGCCGAACGTATTCCCTTAGAGTACAATTACAAGGGTAAGTCCGTTAAGACCTTCATTGAAAGCGGCAGCGGCGGTAATCTGTATTTGAAACTTAAAAGAAAAGATTGGTTTGAACTGCCTTTCCTGTCTCGCTTTAAAGAGCTCTTTATTGAGAAAATCCATTCCTTCTATGGTTCCGATAAAAAAAATATCCCGGGTGATTTATTGGTGGTACTTTCCGGCAGGACATCGCTGTGGCCTGACATACCAAAGGCAATAAAAAGTTACCTGGGTGTCGAGCCCAGGCTGGCCTCTAAAAACAATCGTCACACCAGGGAAAAGGGATTAAAGATGAAACAAGCGGTGGCGGACGGGGCGCTGCAAAAAGTGGCTACCTGGGGTTACATCCCCTTTAAAGATGTCTCCCAGATCGGGAAACCGGCCGTGCGTTATCAAACCGGTCCCAATTTTTATAACCCGGATTGCTGGACAGTAAAAACCCTGGACAAAAATAACCCCGTGGAAATCGACCTGGGCAGTTCCGATGTTTTTCACCTGGGAATTAATACCTCTATGGATTTTGTCCCCTTTATGGGAGCAAACTATTTTGAAAGAAAACTGTATTGCCAAAAAGACATGAAGGTCACCATTTATGTGGAAGAATATAAAGAAAATGAAGAAAACGATAAGGTGGAGTGGGAATTTTTTATCCGGTCTGATAAATATAAACGCAGGAGGTTGTTAATTGAACATGGTTCGATGAAGTACCAATTTTTGAATTTGCGAGGTACCAACTGGCCGATAAAAAACCCGCAGCTGCCGGAAGTAGAACCCGATGAATTCGATGAACGAATTTAAATCTAAAAATCAAGGACCCTTTATTAAGGAGTTATAATGCCATGAAAAGCAACAATTACCCGACACCCCGTTTCCTGCTTTTATATATCCTGGTTTTTATGGTGGTATTACCCTCGGCTGCCCCGGGTCTGACCATTATCCCCAATGATATGGAGATGATGGTGATGCCCCTGGTTCTTTTTTTCTTTCTCCTTGCCGCACTTTTGTTGGTAAGAATCATCAAAAAGCACAATCGCCAGGTCGCCAGGAAACTCCAATTGCTGGAAGAGCAATATCTGCAGCCGGGGTGCCCGGAAGATGCCCTGCTGGCGATTTCCGGGATTATCGGTGTTTTGAAAGCAAAAACCGGTAAACGAACCAGGAGATCGGCAAGGTTATCGAGCTCCAAGCGGAGACAATATGAAGAGATGCGAATAAAGATTAATGAAAACCTGGAAACGTTTGCCAATTCCACCAATGGTTTTATCGATTTTTTAAAAACAAGAAATTCAGACCACACCGGGGAAATTAAACGGTTGTACGCCGGTACCCACGCACTGCTGTCTAAAGTGAAGGAAAATCTACCAACAGATGAACAGCAGCTTTTGCTGCCCCCACTTGGCGCTGTCATATGGTTTATCCGCAAGGAATTCCCTGACCTGGTGGATAAAGAAGATAAACCCTCAACCTGGGAATCTCTTAAAGAGATTGATAAGACTCTTCACGAACCTGCCGGCTTCCCCGATCTGGCAAAATTACTCTCTAACCTGGAAAAGAAAGTCATGGAAGAGCCCGATGAGGACTATATTAATGTAAAAACCGGTACCGGGAGCATCCGGGAACAAATCGGGGAGCTTGAAGCCAGCCTTTCCCGGATACTCTCAATCGAGTATAATCAAAAAATCAGTATGGACACCAAACTGGATGAGTATTCCGTTGAATTTTATACACTTAAAAAGGAAAGCCGCAGTTACCTGGCTAAAGTTTATCGCGGGGAGGCAGGAAAAGAAATCCAGGCCGGAGTGGAGAAAATTGAAAAGATTATTAATTTCATCATATTGGATTACCGGAAGTATACCCGTATCACCGTGGGATTGGAGAAGTTAAACGAGAGATTCTCCAGTGTCCTGGAAACCCAGGATCGCTATCTCACCAGGAAGCAAAAAGCACTGGAAAATACCATGACCTCCCTGGAAGAGACGATTCGCAAATCGGCCCAGGAGGCTGCTTCGGAAATACAACTGGAATTATCCGGGAGATTGGACTCCCGGGATGAGAACCAGCGCATGAGAGCCAGGGAAATGCAAAAGATGAGCGATATGCTGCGGGATTCCTTGAAAACATCGATAAATAACCTGGACCAGGAAACCTCTAAAATCTTGATGGACCAGGAGCAGCGATTGGAGGAAAGAAATAAACGGATCCAGGAGATCATACAGGAAACCCTTAAACGAGTCATGGAGAAGCTGGAAATAGAATATTCAACCGTGGGAAATAAGCTGGATGAAAAGATCAACCAGAAGGTTGACCAGTTAGATAATGTTTTGCTGTCGGCCGCAGCGAAAATTGAAAAGCCCACTGCCAGTGCAGTGGAAAAGTTTAAAGGAAGTTTTGCCATTCTTCTTGAACAGCAAACCGGCCTGGTGGAGAAACAAAAGGAGGCTGCGGCTAAGATGCAGGATGATACGGATTCGACACTGGAGAAATTCAAAACAGATTTTGCGGCCCTCCTGGACCGGCAGAAGGATATATTTGAAAAACAAAACAATAACCTGCGGGAAATTTTATTTGAAATGCAAAATAATGCTGATTCATACGTGGAAAAATACAAGAAAGATTTTGCGGTCCTCTTTGACCAGCAAAGCGGACTGCTGGAAAAACAAAAAAAAGTAGTGGATGAAATGCAAAATGATGCAGACGTAAATGTAGAAAAATTCAAAAAAGACTTTACCGGTCTCCTGGGGCAGCAGCAAGACCTGCTGAAAAAACAGGAAGAGACCGCGGCTGAAATGCAAAGTGATGCGGATTCAACCATGGAAAAATTCAAAACCGGCCTTTCAAAAGTAGTAGAGGACCATAATAAAAATTTAAAGGTTTATTCCGGCAGTATAGAGAACTCGGTATCCCGGTTGGGAAAAATGCCGTGGTTTTCCGATGATTCTGAAAAATTGGGAGCGCTCATTAACTATATTAACAAGAATTTGTATTTAAATATTTCCGCCCGGGATGCCCTTGAAGTGATCAAACGGATTGAAGGGGAACCCGGATTCAGCGAAAAATATCGCAAGTGTGCCGTTGCCCTGTTCGATGACCTGTTAGTGCTGGAAAAATCCCACAAAGATAAATGGTATTGGCGGTTCCTGGAATCAATCAAAAGCAAACTGGAGGATTCCATTATTCCCTTTTATAACAGGAAAGGTAAAACCATTTATGACAGCTATTTCAAGGAAGAAGTGGACTTGCAGGGATTAAAAAACGTAAGCGAAGATAAATTGAGGCAGATTATCAACAAGCAGCATTGGGGACAGATTTGGGAGCCGCTGCTGCGCTGGGTCGGGTTCTTAAAGGTTTATTTTGGCGAGACACTGGAGGACCTGTGGACCGTATTAAATTATAGTGCCAGGAATGCCGTTGAGGTGCTGGAGAATTCCCTGGGTTACCGTGTGGACCCCTACAAGCCCATGCAAATAATAAACGAAGACCTGGTGAAAGATGGTACGGTCAAAGAAGCAGTAGAGCATGTTACCTTTTACCGGGAAATCATGCATCATATAAAAACCAATGAGAAGATAAATGCCGCACAGGAGAGGCTGAACCAGGATACCGGCAGTAAAATGATTGTTTACGTGGATCGATTGGGGCTGGTGGATAACGGGGAAAGAATCTGTGAATCACGGTTGATATTTTATTCCCCGGTTATTATGAAGTCCGTTGACTAGAAAAAAACGGTCCGGGAGTCGATGATAGGCAGGAGGTAAATTTCAATGGCAATCATAAATGATAATGGTGAAAATGGGGCTGTATCGTTTCCCTTTTACGAATATTTTCCTGACCTGGAATTTGAGACCTGGAAGCGTGCTCTTGAGAAATACGAAAAAAGAATCAAACCTTTACCGCTGGTGCTGTACCTCGAGGATAGATGGGGGGACCGCCTAAGCGGATGGTACCGGTTAAATGACTGTGATAGAGATAATCTAGCAGGTAATGCCGGTAAGATCATCGACCTGATCAGGGAGACGTATGGAGAAGCCGGAGGAAGTTTAACGATAGAAGATTACCTGGCCGGGATAGACAAGGAGGTTCGGCAAAAGAAGCGGGAGCGTAAAGAACAAGCCATCCGGGATGAACTAATCGGGTTAATCAAAGAAAAGCATTGGTTTGAAGGTTCCGGTTATATAAAGGATATAAAAATAGAAGCGGATGACTATTCGGATGAATTTATTCATTTCCTAGACCAATGCAAGAAAAAAATTGAATCAGGCCGGGATTGGATTCGCCAGAAGGGTAAGCTGCGGAGAGTAATCGAACAAGAAGATTTGGAAGATCCGTTTGACTTAATGAATCAATGTATAAATGACCGGGACAATATTAAATATTTATATGATCATTGTAATGAATATGGTGATGATAATGACCGGGAAGAATTGGATGAATTGGCAGCGGATTATTATGCCAGGATAATGAACCTGGTAAAAGACCGCCAGGGACCTGCCGATGCCTTTAAAGTCGTTGATGAGGTGGAAAAGAACTCTAAAGACATGTTCCCGGACCTGCCGGAGGAATGGGTGACATATAAAAGCCATTTGTCGGATCAAATAAAGGATTCTATTGATAAGGGCCTGGAAAAAGTTTTCGAGGAAGGCGACCTGGATAACCTGGGAGAGGCAGTGGATGAATTGGAAGCCACAGTGATCAGTCAATTGGATATCCCGGATATTGAATCGTATGTGCAGTCCCACCTGAACTCCCTGAGAAAATTGTGTGAAAACTCCTATATATTGGACACCATACCCAAAGCCGAGGACAGTGAAAGCCTGAAGAACCTTCTCAATAAAATAGATGATGTCGGCAAGGATATTGAAATCAAACGAACCGAATACGGTGAAGTGGTATATAAAAGTACGTTATTCAGGGAATTGGAAGGTAAACATAAAAAAACCCGGGATATGATATCCGAAGCACTGGATATTTTGGGAAAACTCGATGATGTACTGGATGTGCTGGAAGAAGAATCAAGAAAAATATTACAGGGGAGTGAGTTCAGGGTGTCGTTAAATATTAGAAAGTACCAGGAGCGAATGAGAGCCATTGCCAGAGAGCTCCTGCGTCTGGTGAAATTGCACGACAATATTAAATTTCTCTTCAATCTAAAAGAAAGGGTTAAAGCATTAAACCGGTTGATTTTCCAGGGTGCCCCCGGCCATAAAGCCGAACCACAAGTTGACCTGTTAGGGGAAGTGGCAGAAAAAGTAAGCCTGGGGGACCGGTTTTATGAAAGCATCCGCTTTCTCAACCAGCCGGAAAACAACGAGCCCCTTCCTTTGATGGAGGGTCTACTGGAAACCATGAAGCAGTATCGAAATCAGAATTTTATTTTCCGAAGCAGCATATCCGCTGCGGTAGTGGATGACCTGGAAGAAACCATTGGCAAGATTCGCAGGAAAATAGATGAAGAACTATCCGGGATGGAAGAAATTGTCACCAGGTTTTATCAACTGCCCTCTCCGGGAGAATTTGAGAAAATAGACCGATTTCATGAGCGATTTCTCTTCATCCAGGAACATAAGGCGGACATCCATGGTGATTTTGATGATATTAAAAAACTGTTAGAAGCCAGGCGGGAGCGAGTGGATAAGATCAGTGCCCTGGGCCGCGTCCTGCAATTGATCCATTCCCAACAGTATACCGAAGCCCGCAGCCTTAAGGAATCGACAAAATCCTTTGAAAAGGTCCTCAATGACCAGTTGGAAGCAGTTATATATTTTAATGAGCACTTGCACAAACGCCAGTGGCATGAAAGCAATTGGCTCTATTTTTTTGAACATCTTTGTCCCCTTCTGGTAACCGCTGAAAATCAGTCCCAATACCGGGGAATGTTTAACCAGTATGAAACCCTTTTAAAAGAAGAACTTTTTAATCTTCCCCCCTGGGACCTGGAAAAACACGCCGGTATATTTGAAAAATATTTAAAGGACAGCGATCTATTTGCTTATATCATGGTGATCAAGGGGAAATATACCGGCAAGGCTTTTATTGAATATATTAAAACCAGGGAAGCGGCCAGGGCTTTATATCATGCGTTTCTTGATTATTTGAACCGCTTCGGCATGTGGCAAATATATGTAGACCTTTACCGGTCTGCCTACGGAGATCTGGAGGATGCGTTTGGAGAAGCTCCATTGGACAAGGCTCATGACACCCTGGAAGAGCAATACCATTTGCTGGAAGAACGGTTTTGCTCCGGTACCATCAACCAGCAGGAAATACAGGATTTTGGTTTTCGTATTCCTCATGATGACGAATTCAAATATTACCGGAAAAAACATGACCTGCTGGCGGAGCTTATGGGCAAGTATCAAGAGGTTGAAGAGACGTTCACGCGGTATAAAAACCAGGATACCTGGAAGATGAGTGAATTGCAGGAAGATTTAAAAGAACTGGAAAGCTTAAGCAGTAGTTTTTCCGGCAAATTTGAAAAAATAAAGATAGATATGAACTGGGATGAAATCCTTCGGCTCTTAAGGAAATTTTACCATACAAGCACCGGTATTCTCAGAAAATTTAGCATAGAACCTTATAGGGACCCTGAAGGTCCGGATCTCGATGAGCTTGAACATTTTAAAGACAAAACCACTGCCGCATACTCCGATAAACTAAGAGCTTTTTTGATCAAGGTTTGGGCACTGCGGCAGGATTTTAACGGAAGCAGCGATGAGTTATCCGGGGCCGGCTGGAAATTGAAAGAGAAATTTAATAATGATTTTTTGGGCACATTGATGCAAAAATGGCAGCAGGTGGAATTTTCCAGGTTATGGAAAGAAGAAAATTTACCCCTACCTGAAAACGTGGAGGATTTTTTACAAATGTTTAAAACCATCCTGGATAACCTGGAACGGTTTTTAGGATTCATGGAAAAGGGTGAGATATCCCGGTACCGGGACTCTTTCAAGATTTTGGACCCTTTTATTGCCGGGAAATTAAGAGATTCAGCAGGGAATGAAACATAATGAATAATGAAAAAGAAATAGAGTCCGGGCCCGGTTCCCCCCCGGGAGAAAGCAGCATACAAGCACTAGCGGATGTAAATGAGGATGAGACCATAGGGAAGAAATATAAAGTGGTGAAAGCGCTTGATAAGGGAGGTATGGCAGAGATTTATAAAGTCTATGACCGTCTTGAGAGAGAATATAAAGCTATTAAAACTGTTCCCCATGTGGTATATGGCAGCGAAGCATTGGCACATTTAAGAACGGAAATTAATATTGCCAAAAAGATTTCGCATCCCAATGTGATACGGGTTTATGATCTCCTGGAGGACAGGGGAAGGTATTTTTTAGTCATGGAATATATCGATGGTAAGAATTTATACCAGGTTTTAAAAGCCACCGCCGGCAAAAGGCTTAAAGAGTACGACGTCATCGAGTATATGATACAGGTATCAAAAGGTCTGAAGGAAATACATCGGCGGGGAGTCATTCACCTGGACTTAAAGCCCAGGAACATCATGATTACCAGGGAGGGAGAGACAAAAATACTGGATTTTTCCATATCCAAAATGATAGGCGAATTAGTAAGAGCCCGGCTCCAGGGGGGATATGCGAGGGGGACACTGCCTTATATGGCACCGGAGCAGTTATCAAGAAATTATGGCAAGGAGAATGAACAGACAGACATCTGGAGCCTGGGAGCCACCATGTATCACCTCCTTTCCGGGGAATACCCATTTGGCACCGATAAAGAAAAAATCAGAAACCCACAGGAAAAACCTTCGGAACAAAATATAAATCATGTTTCAGCTCTGAGTAAAAATTTTGTTATGAAATGCCTGCAAAAGAATAAAACCGAAAGATACAAAGACATGGGAGAGGTATTGAAGGAATTAAATAACATTAAGACGTATCTAAAAAAAGAAAACGGGGGGCCAACAAGAGGAGAGGATAGTGAAACAATACCGGTTGACAGCGGCAGTGTATTTCTTTTGGAGAAAGATAGATTAACGCCTGCCGATGTCGAAGAAAGTCGTAATATTAAATTCCCGGAAAAACTTCGTCCTGAACCTTGTCATAGGCTGAGTAAAACCGAAGTAATCAAATTGATAAAAGAGAAAGGTTTTTTTGATTCCAATTGGAATAAAAACGGCAGCTTTAAACATAAGTTCGAGTTAAAATTCTTTTCCTCTGCCCCGGTGGTCATTGATGCCGCTGCGGGTTTGATGTGGCATCCTGCCGGTTCTCCCGGGTTTATGAGCCTGGAACGAGCAAATGAATGGTTGAGAGAATTGAATGAATCCGGTTATGCAGGATTTTCAGATTGGAGGTTACCCACCCTTGAAGAGGCTGCCTCTCTTCTTCAAAAAAGAAAGAATAAATCTTCATTTTATATTGACCCCGGGTTTTCCCAGGAGCAGCAGTGTATTTATACTGGTGATGGAACAGATGATAATCGCGTATGGTTGGTGGATTTTAAGGAAGGTAATGTATACCTGGATTTTCCCAATTACGGTTACATTCGCCCGGTTCGTTCAATTGGCCCCGGCCTGCTGTAAAACCCCTCGGCGAGGGGAGCCGCAGAAGGCGCATCCGCGCCATCTTTAAGGCTTCCTTACCTGAATCAACCAGATAAATAACCACGTTTGAAATAGATGCTTGTTTAAACGGAAATAGTTGTTCAAAGCGTTTGGGGAAGCCTTCAAGCTTTTCGGTTTCATTGTCTCCGGGCGAGAACTCGCTGTCATGAGGAACTGCTGTGAAAAAAACAACAGATTACGCCGCTTTACACAGATTATAAAAAAGGTATAAAAAATCTGCGTAATCTGTGTAATCTGTGTAATCTGTGGTTTCGTCTTTTATTTATGTTACTTTTGCATTACATAGTACAGGTATTCCACTTTCCCTGCTTTAAACCACCTGTACATGCGGGTCCCTTTTATCCCGGAGAAATCCCTGGCTATAGGACGAAAGACCGGAGGAGAAAGGCGTTTTATCAACGTCTCCTTGCGGTCATGGTCAAGTTCAAGTGCTTTAACAACATAGGGGGTAATGAATTCCCTTTTTTTGATTTCCATTTTTGAATTGCGCAATTGATGGTGCAGCCGGTCGATCAAATAATCGTCCCGGAAATCGGTGAACAGGAAATACCCCCGTGGTCTCAGGACCCTGTGTATTTCCTTTAGAAACTTATCCACATTCGGGTACCTATGGGATGATTCAACATTAATGACCACATCAAAGCTGTTGTTTTCAAAAGGGAGGTTAAGGGCATTGCCGTGTGTAAATGACAACCCTTTAAGGGAATAAAATTTATTACAAAATTTTACAGCACTTTTATTCAGGTCGACACCTTTATATGACCTGGGTTTGAAGGAGCGGGTAATATATTCGGCTCCGCCTCCTCTTCCCGAACCTACTTCCAGCACATCAAGGCCTTCGATATCCAGGTAACCGGTAATATAGTCATACAGTTGGATATGATAACGGTTAAATTCGTCTTTCTCGTTTAAATCCAATTCTATATGGTTTGAAAAGCCGTAATTCATAAAGGTAATCTCTGAATTTTTATCACGGCGGGTGATATACCAGTACCAGAATTTCATGAATTGGTCTACAATTTTCTTAGGCGGTTCCAATGGGTTTTTTCCCCAGTTTGTTCTCGCCGGCATACTACGTGTACGTGTAATTTCAGGTCTTTTAGTTAACATGGAAGTATTTTAAAGGAAACAAGCAAGAATTTCAATAGAAAGGCAGAAATTTTTTTAGTGAATTGGGTGACGCAGTCCTGGTAAATATCGATTTAAAATTCAATATTAAGTTCAGCAAGATACCGATTATTGCAGCCAAACCCAATCCGCTTAACTCAAATTTTCCCCAGGCGAAAGTTGCTCCACCCAGCCCAAACACCAACATTGCCGCAGATATAATCAGAATCTTCGGGTCAGCAAAATTCACTTTATGATCCACCATATTCTTAACTCCAATGGCTGAAATCATACCGAAAAGAAGAATGGATATCCCACCGATAACAGGTGCGGAATCGAAGGTGCCAGGTACTTTTTTTTCTTTCAAGGGTTAAAAGGCGAGTTTCTCCTGCCAGAAGACGAAACCCATTACCTGCAATTGAAAAACAGTAATCAGGATAATCGTTTTGAGGACATGGCGGATTTCCTGGTGCAAAAATCCGGCAGGCGCAAGTTCGAAGAAGAAATGAAAACCCATTTTCATAAACCCCTGCTGCCGGAAATGAAGAAAAAATTCGATCTATTGCACCGCGCCTTTCCCGGGCTCAAAATCACCACCAATTTCGACTGCCTCATCGAAAATAACGCCTTTGGTACTCATGTCAACGTGTGCTGCGGGTATCAAGGCGAAGAATTGGAAAAGTGGTTTACCTACATGGATAAAAACGCTCTGCTGAAGATTCACGGCGACCTGCAAGACGTTTCTTCCATAGTGCTGTCATCTAAGCAGTATGCGGAAATTTACCGTGACCCGGCAGGTTTTGACCCCAAAGCGCCCCTGCCCGGTTTTTTAAAACGGGTATTTACCAATAGTTCGGTATTATTTATCGGCTGCTCGTTGCTCCGGGACCGTATCATCATGATCATGGAGAGTTTGCGGCGCATGCGGCCCCATTTTGCCATTATGCCCAGGCCGGAAAAACAAGAGGGAGTGGTGGAATTGAACCGGAGGTTATCGGAAGCCGGTATTACTCCCATATGGATTACGGATTTCGACCAGATCGAGGAAATATTGGAGAAATTGACTGAACCGGCGGTGGTTGAGCCTGCGGCTGCAAAAGTTGATCATGGTATCCCGTTCGTAGGCCGGGAAAAGGAACTAAAACAAATCCGGGAGAACCTGGAAAAAGACAGGAGCACCTGTACCGGCAGCGTGCAGATGATTACGGGCCGGTTGTTCAATATCGACGGAGCTGGCGGTGTGGGTAAAACCACGCTGGCCATCGAAGCCGCCAAACAGTTTTCCTCTTTGTTTAAGGATGGGGTCCTGGGGCCTATTCGAGTGGATGAGCACACGCCCATGTCTTTTGCCATGCATTTGGCCGGTCAATTAAAAGTAAAAGTGGAAGAACCACCCGATGCGGAAACGGCCCAACGCCTGGTGACCGCTTTATTAAAAGACCGTGATGTATTGATGATACTGGACAATGCTGTGAAGTGGAAAGATTTGAAATACATGCTGCCGGATGAAACCTGTTCGGCAATCCTGGTCACCACCCGCAGCCGGGAAATGCATAACCGGATTCGCCTGCAATTTCCCGGGATGGAATTGCATGAGATACCGCTGGAGAAGTTCACGCCGGGGGAGGCCCTGGCCCTTTTCAAAAAGATGTTGGGGTCCGGGTATTGTACGGAAGAAAAGGAAATGTATCTTGAGATTACGCGGAACCTGGGGTTTTTACCCATTGCGCTGCGCCAGGCGGTTTCATTAATGTTATTCGGTCCCCGGTACCCCGCGTCCAGGCTGTGGGAGAAGCTGGAAAACGAAGACCGCCTGGAAATACTGCGCAAAGGCCGGGCCGCGGCAGAGACCGATGAGTTAACCATTGAATCCACATTCGACCTCGCTTCGCCGCTGTTAACACCGGAACTAATTGTAACCCTCGAATACCTGGCCGTGTGCAGTCCCAGCCCGGTGCCGCTGGATTTTTTACAAGAATTGGCAGGCAGCGAAGATATTGAAGAAAAGCTGGAACAACTCTTTGCCTTTTCCTGGTGTGAGCGACGGGAGGTTGATGGGAACCGGGCCTATGAGCTGCACCAGTTGGTACGGGAGCTGGTGCAGCGACGTTTTGGCAAAGGTTTTAAAGAGGAGTTTATTCAACTAGTTCATGATATGTTTACGGATGAATCGGTACATTTCGGTATCAAAGAGAGATATTATTTGCAACTGGAAGAGGCCTTTTTATTGGCAAAGGAAAGCAAAGATAAACGGTTGATTCGGTGGCTTTATAGATTATTTGAGTTTTGTACCTATCGCGGTTATGGTGATTTTTACCTTCGTCTGGCTAAAGGGGTGGAGGAATTGTTCCCGGAGGATAAATGGGCGTTACGAGTTGTTTATGGTCATGGTGCACTGATCCTCCGTAGTTTGGGCCAATTGGACAAGGCCATGGCCTTTCTCAAAAAAGAGGAAAAGATTAAAGAAGAATTGGGCGACCGGGCGGGGTTGGCGGCCTGCTTTGGCAACCAGGGAAATATTTTTTACTCACGGGGTCAATTGGACGAGGCCATGGCCCTTCACAAAAAACAGGAAACGATCTGTGAAGAATTGGGCGACCGGGCAGGGTTGGCTCGAACCTGGTGGAACCAGGGCCTGATTTATGAAGAAAAAAAAGAATATAAAAAACAGGCCCAACTGTGGCAAAAATCCATTCAAATCAATAAAACCATGGGCATCCCCACAGAAGAACAGGAAAAAGCATTGGCAGAATTGGAGAAGAAGAGGAAGAAGTAAGAAAAATTACAAATTCCAAATTACAATGACCAAAATTCCAAACAGTCCCCCCCGGAGCATTGGATTAATTCTCTTAAAGGATGATTTGATCGTAATAACAGGGATTGTGATTGTAGAGACGCAATATTTTGCGTCTCTACCATCGATGCCGAATTTTTGGATTGTGCCTTCGGTAGATTCACCATTTCTACCGGTAGATTTTAAAATTCTACCGGTCGATTTAACATTTCTACCGGTCGATTTGTCATTTCTACCGGTAGATTTTTCATTCCAACCGGTAATATCGACATTACAACAGGTGAAATTGACGTTTTCACTGGTGAAATAAATAATTTAACCGGTTGATTTGGCTGATATCGACGATGCAGGCTTACATTGTCAATAATCCAGGCGGCGGAACGACGATGTAACGTTACATCGTCAATAATCCAACAAGCGGAACGATAAAAGGAACTCCGATCGTTAAAAATCCACCCGGAAAAATGATAATCGAAGCTCCGATTGTCAATAATCCAACCGGAAAAACGACAATCGGACGCCAGATTGTCAATAATCCACCCGGCGGAATAACGATCGGAGGTCAGATTGTTAAAAATCCACACAGCAGAACGACAAAAGTAACTCCGATCGTCAAAAATCCACCTGGCGGAATGACAATCGGACGCCGGATCGTCAATAATCCAATCGGCGGAACGACAATCGGACACCAGATTGTCAATAATCCACCCTGCGGAATGACGATCGGATGTCCGATTGCCAATAATCCACCTGGCAGAATGGTTTTTTTGCCTACCATGAAATTAGCCGCGAAGACACCAGGACACAAAGTAACACAAAAGGTTTTAATATTAATGAATCCTTTGTGTCTTCGTGCCTTTGTGGCTGAATTTTCATGCGTCTCCGGGCGAGGGCGGGCGCCATCATGACTGACTGTCCCGTAAATCGTAGATTTTGAATCTTGCTTAATCCCCTGTTTTGTGTTAGGATTTATACATGCCACCATGCGGAAATGATGAAAATACACCGGGACAAGGAAAAAGGAGGAAATAAATGGGCATAGTAAATGCAAAAGTAATACTTAAAAATCCCAGGAAAGAAGAGCTTACCCCTTTAGAAGTTGAAGCTCTCGCCGATTCGGGAGCGGTTCATCTCTGTATACCGGAACACGTAAAAATACAATTAAAACTGGAAGAGATAGATAAAAAAGAAGTAACATTGGCAGATGGAGGAAAAAAGCTGGTGCCATATGTCGGCCCTATAGAAATCAGGTTTAAAAACCGGGTGGGGTTTGCCGGGGCATTGGTTATGGGAGACCAAATACTTTTAGGTGCAATTCCAATGGAAGATATGGACTTAGTAATATTACCTAAAAAACGAATTTTAGATGTAAATCCCAATAGTCCCAACGTTGCAAGCACTATTGCCAAAATGGCAATGTCTTCAACTTAAAAAAAAGAAATAAAGGGATCAGGCAAGTTAATCCACCTTTTTTCCAATAACAATCAGAGCCGGACTCTTCTTTTCATAAGCCGTTTTATTTTCATTTCCAAAAAATTGAAAATCAGAAAACCCCGCATCCATCAGGGCATGGTTTAATTCCCTGAAGGTCAACGGATAAAGTGTCTCACTGTTTTTTATGACCTGGCCGCTCTCCTTTAACGTCAAATAAGTAAGAAAATGAATTAGATGCGCAGCCCCGTTGTCATGATATTCTCTGCGAAATATAAATTTTTCGTTTTCTAATAAAGGCAGTTCTTTGATTCCATCGGACAAAATACGGTCATAATTTACGATCTGGATGATTACCATGCCCCCCATTTTTAGAACCTTACCAATGGCGATAAGAAATTGTTCAATCTTTTTAAGGCTTTCCAGGTGAACCAGGGTGTTTCCCAGGCAAAGAACCACATCAAAATAGGCAGAAGGAAAATCAATCCCTATTTTTGCCATATCCTTTATAAAAAATTCAGCTTTTAATCCCGTTTTTTTTGTTTTCTGCCTGGCCAGCTTTACCATTTTGCCATCCAGGTCAATGCCCATCACATGATGCCCTTTTCTCGAAAGTGCCAGTGCCAGCTCGCCGGTTGCACACCCGATATCGAGAACCGTCAGGTCATTTTTGCTGAGAAAAGAATCAACAAATGACAACCGCGTCTCTTTTAAAGGAAATATTTCGTCGTAAAATTCGGCAATATTATCATACAATGACATGTGGTTATCTCCTGCTCCTTTTATCTCCGACGGCCAGGGGGCCAATTTAGTTGAGTAAGGTGAGTAAGGTAAGTAAGTTGAAGGTTTCCCCACTCGTCAAAAAGGCAGATTCCCATGAATGAATATAGCTTCAGCCATTTGATACACCTTTTGGCGATTGTATTCATTTTAGGAAACCTTCGAGATGACCCGCAGGGCCTGCTTAGGCTCCCCTCGCCGAGGGGCTGGACCCGCGCGAAAGCTTTTCATAAAATTTTCAGGGTTAAAGAGAATATTGGAACCCCAATAAAAAACCGTAATCCGAGGCACCCTTAAACAGGGGTTCCTTTTCCCGTTCGTTCTCGAAAAGCCCTACAGCGAACGCATGAAATCCGGTTGCCAGCTTTAGCCTTAATTTGACAATGGCCCGCTTGATGGGGTCATCGTGGTAAAGATGACCGATCTCTTTGGGATAATATTCACCATAGTTCACTTCCAGGAAGAATTTCGCGGTTTCGTACTGGAGGTCCAGGTAACCCCCTATACCGGTAATAGGGGTTTTATGTTTGTAGAAAATATCGCGGTAATAGTAACTGCGGCCCCAAAACACATCATCAATCTCATATTGACGGTGGAACCCATATTCATCGTAGATCACTTCAGAAGCGATGCGGAAGGCCCCTATTTTAAACATAACGTCCACACCGGCATGATTTTTATACTGCTTCTGCCACTCTGAGCCGATACCGTCCTGGGCTTTGGCCGAGATGCCCAGACCCCAGTTTTTACCCTTTAAGCCAATACGTACCATACCACCTTTACTGGAATTGGTATCCATGTTCTCACTACCGTTGACCACAGCTATATCAAACGTGAATATCCCGGGAGTGTAACTGACAACAAGACCGGTTTCAAAGTTAAGAATCGCTTCATTACGGATAAAAGGATAATCAAAAAAAGCATTGCTAAAACCGACGGTGCAATCGTTACCGAAAATGCTGAGATGTTTTCCCAGGCTGACGGTGAAATTCCCGCGGGTGAGTCGGATATAAAGCTGTTTCACCTCAACAGTATCCCTCTCAAAATTTTGCAGGTATTTTTGCCGGCTCTCATCCGCCAGGATATTTTTATTAAACGGTTGATTGATAAATAGCTGGGTGGAAACACCAAGGGTCCCCCATTTTAATTTTTTTTGAATAGTGGTGGTAAACACCGCTTCCACTCCGAACGTGGTTTCCAGTCCACTCCACTGGATGCGCTGGTCATTCAGCATATGGGCGCGGAACAGCGCTTCAATACCGATATGGGTGGTATCATTCACTTTAAAGCTCACTTCCCCGCACAGGGGAGAGAACCCGGCCCCGGAAATCACCACACATAACCATAAAAACAAAATAAACCGCATTACGTTTTTTTTCTTTATCATGTCGCTATTATAACCCAATATAGAGTTTAGTTCAAAACATCAGGGACATTCCCCACTGGAGGTGATGGGTAAAAAAGTCCAGGCTGACATTGGTGTTATCCAGTTCATCGAAATGCAGGCTGTGAAGAGAGGAATAGGTAAGTTTATATTCCAGGTAAAAACCGAAATGACGCCAGGGTTTATATCTTACCCCCGTACCTAAACCCAGTCCCCAGTTGCGCAAGCTGAATTGGAAAGAATAGGCTCTCTTTCGGGGCACGCCGTTTTCTTTGGTGTTTAATTCAAGGTGGGAGATCGTGGGACCAAAAGAAAGACCCACATAAGGCTGCAAACGGCCGTCTTTAATGACAGGAGTTTTCTTCAACATCCACCGGTACACCAGGTGGAGTCCCACATGATTGACACCGTGGGAGACACTGAATGTATCCAGGTAATCCCCAACCGTCACCGTTTGATCGATGGGTGCCCCGTTGTATATACCGGACATTCGCACCCGTTGGTTTTTATCCAGTAAAAACACTTTCAAATGAGTAAACTCGTACCCGATACCGATGTGGGGGTTTTTCTTAAGAAAATAGATAAAACGGTAATTGTAATAAGGTTCTGTAAAGGCTTTTTTCGCGTCGTTTAATTTCAGTTCCAGGAGGGGTTTGATAAACGCATTGGGAATAATGGAATCGTCCGGGAAAAAGGATTCATCTTCCAGGTACAAATCGTGGAAGGTAAAATCGTGGTTTTCGTATTTCATGGAAACATCGCTGTGGGTGGGAAAGGATTTTCCCCGGGAATACTCGAAATAGAAACGGGTCATCCGGGTCCTTTTAATACCGGAGGCGCAGCCAGTGAAAACCGCCGCGGTCAGCGCCAACAGTTGAATCGTGATCACTATCCTGTTTTTCACTTTCATTGTCTTGTTTTTCTCCTAAGCATCTGTCTTCCCTCCCCCGGGGTCCTGGCAAGGCCGCACGCCTAAAGATGATCATATGCGTCCACATTGTAAAGGAACGGTATAGTTTTATTGATAGGAAGATCGTTTCTGATAAAGGAAATAATACCAGAAAGAAAATAATAAAGTCAAGGAAAAATTGGGAAAAAAAGAGGACAAGCGAAAAAAATCTATCTGTTGCATTTTCCTCTTATTTATGGTATCACTTACTTTCACAAGCAATCAGGCCCCATTCACAGATGATGTGGTAAGGTAAAGAGGTAATTATGGAAAAATACAGAACGCTAATCCTGGCTGGTTTTGGTGCGATGGGGCAAGGTTTTTGCATCCTTGGTTCCAGGCTTTTAACCGGCTTCGAAGACATCATCATTCTTGACATTCAAAATAAAGATACCTCCATCATCCCGGGCGCCGTGTTTCTAAAAGGAGATGTCCAGGACTTAAATTTCCTTACCAATGTATTAGAGGGGGTTAAAAGAGATTTTGTTTTTGTCAACCTGTGCTCTTGTACGGATAATTACAGGATCCGTATAATTGTATCACAGTACGGCGGCGCCTATATCGATACCGCTTGCAGCATGATGTTCCAAAAGGCAGAGTATCGTTACAGCCGACTGATGCCTTATACATTCCAGGCAACCGAAAATGAGAAACCACATCTTATTTGCTGCGGTATAAACCCTGGAATGGTGGAAATTATCGCCCGCAAAATGATTCTCGACTATTTTCCTGGAGGGGAACAATTCGACATTTTTCTTTATGAATACGACGAGTTTCAGACAAATCTCCCCGGAGAAGAGATCGGTGTGAGCTGGTCCCCCGAAACTCTTATCGATGAAATCATGCTGTCCCCGACGTTCCGGATTCTACAGGGCCAGGAAGTTGAAGGCGAAAACGCTCCATCTGACGAAGTTAAAAGTCATATGAACGGTCATTGGCTGGATTCGAGACTTGTAGGCCATGAAGAACTGTGGAATTTTGGTCTGATTCCCGGGGTTAAAGTAGAAAATGCTTTCTATTCATATGCCTTTCGCAGTGAGATCATGGAAGTCCTTGCCGGAGAAGTGGATGAGGCCAAACGGCAGTTGGTCATCCCGGGACAAGAGATAACCATTAAAGGTGTGGATACTGTGGCAGTAGAAGTGGTTGAAAGATCAAGTGGGGTTTCTCATACGCTTGTTTGGGCAACTGACCATTTGATATGCCAGGAACGATGGGGCATCAACGCGGTTCAGTTTCAAGTATCCTCTTCACTTCTTGTGTTTCTTGAGCTTTTGCTCCAAATCAATGAGTGGGATAAAGGAAAGTTGCTTTGTGCATCGACACTACCGATAGAGAAATTCGGGTGGAGGTATATAGACGACTTGATGATTCAGTATGGCGTTGAGTGGGAGTCAGGGGAAACGCTGGATTGTCGCCTCGAGAGAGGAAAATTGGCCTGAGACCTTTTCAACTATTTGCCAAAATCTCACTTTTGTTTTATAATTAAATTTTAAAAATCAGTATTTAAAACGCTCGCAAAAAGGAGTATTGGATGTATCATGAAAATACCCATCCACTGGTGAAGCATAAGCTAACGATTCTCAGAGATGCAGCAACCCCGCAGCAATTATTCCGCGAACTTGCCAGCGAACTAACCATGCTAATTGCTTACGAAGCCATGAGACATCTGGAAACCACCCCAGTACCGGTGAATACTCCACTGGCCGGGACCATCGGCTGCAAAATCAAAAATGATATTGTGATTATTCCCATTCTCAGGGCAGGCGTGGGCATGCTGGATGGAATGCTCAGCCTGGTTCCCTATGCCAGGGTAGGGTTCGTGGGCATGTACAGGGACCAGGAAACCAAACAACCCGTACCCTATTACGAGAAACTACCCCGGGACCTGAAGGATCCCCACTTCTACGTTATCGATCCCATGCTGGCTACCGGTCGTTCTATTGTAGCTACCATTGATTCTTTAAAAGAAAAAGAGTTTGATACCATCACCGTGATTTCGCTTATTTCCTCCCCGGAGGGAATTAAAACCGTGGAAGAAGCTCACCCGGAAGTGGATATCTACACCGGCAGTATTGACGAATGCCTGGATGAAAACGAATACATCATACCGGGACTGGGAGATGCCGGCGACCGCCTATTCGGCACTAAATAGCCCCACTGCGTGGGGGGGGCAAAACAGGCCCTTCGGGCCATCTGGAAGGCTTCCTTTCCAGGTTCAATTAATTTATTGACTACTTTTGAAATTGCCACATTTTATTGAAGAGGTCCCTGTTTCAAACGTTTGGGGAAGCCTTCAAATTTTCTTCTTCTCTTCGGGTTCCTCTCCGTGAGTGTAAAACTTTGTCTTGATCACGTTGGCCGTGTATTTAACATTGTTGTATTTATAGCCGTTGTTGTAGTGGAACAGCGCTTTTAACAGGTCACCCGAGGTTTTTTTATAATAGCGTTTCAATATCTTCAACCCCAGGTCGATGTTGTACTCTTTTTCAAAAACCCTGTTGTAATTGATATCGTATATATTCTTCCATACCGGGAAGTTGATCTGCATCAGGCCGCAGGCGCCGACAGTTGAAACCGCGTATTGATCGAAATTGCTTTCCACCTGGATCACTGCCATAATAACATAGGGGCTAAAACCATATTTCTTACTCTTCTGGTACACGATCCTGGCAACCTGCGAAAAATCCGGGTACTTCAGGTTAAACACATTATCCTTGAATTTGTAAAAATCAAATTTCTCTTTTTCCTTCTCGTACGCAGCCAGATTGTTTTGCAGCCGCGCCACTGAATCGTTGAGCCGGCCTATGGTTTCGATGTTTTCTTTTTTTTGCTGTGAGAGGTGAATCACTGATGACATCAGCATTACCGTCATTATAGCTAAAACAACAGATATAGTTATATATATATTTTTTGGGTTCATTTTAGTTCTCCCTTTTCTATGCCAAAAATTTAAAGGCAAATTATAGTAAATTCTTCCCCGGATGTCAATAGCAAATTTTCCGACGACTCACTGACTTCTTCCTGTCTGAACATCTGAGGGCGGTCACAGAGAGCCGCCCCTACTGTCATGTCACGTCTCGAATGACGTGCAAAGAATTTAAATTCGAAGCACGAAGCACGAAATCCGAAACAAATCCAAAATTCAAATGTTCAAAAT
>WVZO01000592.1 GCA_011772425.1 Candidatus Aminicenantota bacterium | reverse complement strand
TTCCTTTTGCCTCCTCCAAAGCGGGGCAAGTCCTGCCCCTCTTCCCCTGAAAATTTCTGCATGGTTGATAACTAACTTGAATTTACTACAAACCTGGTTTAAAATACTGGATGCAAAACCACCGGATCAGAAAAAAGACGTCTCGCATCGCATTAGGTCTAACCTTCCCCCTGTTCTTTGCCATACTCTTTTTCGACTTCGCCGACCAGGCCATGCTCAGCCCTTTGCTTAATCCCCTGCTGCAGGATTTTTTTAACAACATAAACAATGTTGTACCCCTGGGATGGGTAACTTTCACCTTTACGGCCCTTTCCGCTGTTTCCATGATTATCGCCGGTATTTATGCGGATCGAACCTCCAGGAAAAAAATATGCCTGGTGGGTGCCCTGGTTTACAGCGGTTTTTCCATATTAACGATTCTTACACCCCACGGTCAGGCAGGTTATGTTTTTTTCTTTATTACCCGGGCGCTAAACGGTATCGGCATCGGTGCCATTGTACCCACGATTTTTTCAATGGTGGGCGATACCGTAACCCCAAAACGCCGAACCACTGCTTTTGCTTATGTCTCCGTGGCCATGATAGCCGGACGCATGGCAGGGTTTGTCATTGCCGGCGCCTGTACAGACAGGTGGAGAATCGCTTATTTTATGTTAGGGATAATCAATTTAATCCTGGCACTGGGATTACTGGCAATCAAAGAACCAAAACGAGGTGCACAAGAAGACGAACTGCGAGACCTCATCCTGAAAGGCGCTGAATACCGGTTCCGCATCTCAACAAACGATATTAAAACCATCCGGGCCAATAAAAGCAATTTCTGGCTGATTATGAATTTTATCGACGTTTTCCCGGGCGCCATCATTCTCTTCCTCATCTTCAAATATATGAAAGACATCCACAATATAAACGCCAATTCAGTCAATCTAATGATTCTATTGGTCGCCATTTTCGCTGCGGTTGGTGCCATTGTTTTCGGGAGACTGGGCGACCGGGGGTTTCAAAAAAATAAACGCGCCAAAGTTTTAATCGCTTTATTTTGTAATGCTTTTCCAATTGTGTTCATGATGGTGTTTCTTAGTGTCAATGTCTGGGTACCCGATGATGCCAACCTTATCACCATAATAAAATCCCCCGGTGTGATCATCATGGTTACGGCAATCGCCGCAGCAATGTTTATCAATCAGGGCGTCGGCCCTAATTGGTACAGCAGCCTTACAGATATCAACCTCCCCGAACACCGGGCCACCATAATCTCGTTGGCCTCTTTTATGGATATGTTAGGTAACGCCCTGGGCCCGCTTATCGGTTCCTACTTTGCCACCATCTGGGGAATCAAAACCGCCATGTGGTCTGTCCTGGCCTTCTGGGTGATGAATATCTTTCTCTGGCTCCCCGTATTGTTCCACATCCGAAAAGACCTGGATAATGTCCACAAAATCCTGAACCACCGCGCCGAGAAGATAAAAAGATTTGTCTCCGACGGCCAGGGGGCTCTTTTGTAAAACCGCCCCCTGGACCCCCACAAAACTTTTCATACGTGGTCAACCTGGATTACTATGTTTCATTCATTGTCTCCCATTGGAATCATTGCTGTTTGCTTTTTTTAACCTCTAAACGTCTGCCCTCTGAACTTCTGACCTTCTGATTTTCTCTCCTTCGTGTCCCTTCGTGTTCCTTCGTGGCTAAAAAAAAAAATTGAGAAAATAGTTGACAAAATTGTGTTGCTGTATTAATATATTAACACAGTGATACAATGGAAAAACTAATTTTGGCTGAAATGGATGTTGATTTTGCCTCGCCAGTGCCTGTTTATGAACAGATCAAGAAACGTATCAAGCACGCCATTGCCAAAAATATCCTGGCAATTAACGAACCCCTGCCGTCGATCCGTGAGTTGGCAGCATTTCTCAAAATCAATCCCAATACGGTTGCCAGGGCCTACCGGGAACTGCAGCAGGAAAAAATCGTGGGCGGACGAGCAGGAAAAGGGTTCTGGGTAGAGAAAAAAAGTTCTACGGAACAAGAGGAGAAAGAAAAGATGGAACTACTCAAAGAAGATTTTTTAAAGTTATTGGAGAAAGGCATTGAAATGGGTCTCTCACCGGAAAATATCAAAGACATGATTCTTAGTTTTTTTGAAGAAGTGGGGTCACAATGATAGAAATATCGGGTTTTAGTTTCAGATACGGCAAACGTGTGGCGTTGGATAACGTGAATTTAAATATAAAAAAAGGTGAAATCGCTATATTGGCAGGTGCCAATGGGGCGGGTAAGACCACTCTCCTTCGTGCCATAAGCGGTGTTCTTTTATCTCGTCAGGGAAAAATCAAAATCGACAATATAGAAGTAGGGAGGGAATCAAAGCAAAAAACAGCATATATTCCCTCTTCCCTCAGCTTTTACGACAGTTTGCGGTTAAAAGAGGCTCTCAAACTTCATGCCACTTTTTACAAGAACTTTAAATACCGTGAGATCGGTGGGTATCGATTTGATCTTGAGCGGAAAATAAATTCTCTTTCCCGCGGCGAGAAGACCCTATTTTTTTTCTCTCTTTCGCTATCCACCTCGCCGGAGTATCTCCTGATCGATGATGTGGTGCATTTTTTAGATCCCCATTTACGGGATATTTTTTTAAGGTCCATTTTACAATTGATCGAAGATCAGAAGCTTGGTCTGTTGATTGCGGCCCAGGCCCCCCTGGATATTGAAGGAATCATCGACCGGGTCATTGTCCTGAACAAAGGGGGGATCGTTTTAGACGAAGGTGTGGAAACCCTTAAGCAGACTTTTGTCAGGCTCTATACCAAAGAGGAACCCAAAAACCTTCCGGTGGTTTTTCAAAAGGAGTGGAACGGAATGAAAGAACTGTATATTTATCCGTACCGTAAGGATTTAAATTTTGAAAAAAACATCGAGTATTTGAATTTGTCTGAAATTTTAAGGGCCTACATTGGAGGCGAGTATGATCATCATTGAATTCAAGAGAGTATTAAAAGAAAGTATAATCCTGTTCCTGGTTCTGGTGGGCCTTTTAATTGCAATATTAACCACTGATAATTTAGATGCTTACCTGGCACCGGTATTTGAGATTTTCCTGTTGTTATATGCGTCCTTCACCGGGTGGTCCATATTTGACAAAGAGTTGAATGAAGGAGCCATGGAGTACCTCCTGTCACTGCCCGTCTCCAGGACCAGGCTCTTTTTCATCAAATTGATGCCCAGGGCATTGTTTGTTTTTTTAATGCTGTTGATTTATGTTTTCCTGCACAGCCAGTTCAGATTTCCTTCCCTGTTTATCATCTTTGATTTTTCGGTTTTCTATATCGCCTTTTTCTTTGTCTCTCTTTCCCTTTCCCTCAGTTTAAAAAGTTTTATTGGTGCCTTTTTGTTAACCAGTATCATTTCCGGCGGTCTTACGTTGATCAATCGACTCTTATACTTGAGTAAATCCGACTCGTCGGTTTGCCTTCAAGCCAATGTGCCGTTGGTTATTTTCCCGGTTTTGTTTTTTGTTGTATTTCAATTTTTTGATCTCAAGCCGGCTATTTCTTTTAACCTGAAGTTTTCTCTTCCGGCGATTGGTGCCCTGCTCCTGATCGTTGGCATTACTTATTTTTTCACCACCGGGAGATGGTGCCAGTACTTTTTAACCCAAAAAGGACATATCTTCAGGGTTTCCTGCGGGGAAAGCCAGTTGATGAAAGAAAAAGATAGGGTCAGTAAACGATTTCCCGGCTGTCAATTACCGCTGCTGGAAAAGGATACATTCCTCTATGTCCAGGAAAGAAAGAGCAACAAAGATGAATTTCCCATTGCATTAAATAAGATTAACCTGGAAACCGGTGAAACGGAAAAGTTGATGGAAATTCCCAAAGATTGGTATATCATGCATCATTCCATTGAAAAAACCGGGATTATCCAGGGAGAAAATTTTTATGTTCTCCTGGGAAATTTTGCAGAAAAAAAGTACAAAATCGTCGAGATTGGAGAAGGGAAAATCAACGAGATACCGATAAAGTATAATTTTAATAAAAAGACCAAAAAGTCTCTGTATAATATTTCCCTGGTTTATGTCTCACCGGACCCTCTTTGTTTTATTATTGCCAGTGATGAAAAGCTTTACCGCGTTTATAAGACGGGAGACGTCGATAAGCTGTTTTATGCAGAGCGCTTAATGGTGTGGAAAAACAGGGTGTTGGTATTTAATGAGACCGGGATGACCCTTTTTGAGATTTCCGGGGAAGGTGAACTTAACCCGGTATTTCAAAAAAAGGGGAGTATGCGAAAATTGCGGCGGAGATTCGGATCGATTTTTTCAAGAAAAGCGCTGGTTCGGGATCACGAACAAGGAAAATATTTTATATTTTGCCTGGAGGACCTTACATTTAAAGAGATTCCCATGCCTTACAGCCCTTATTTTTACCTGGAAAGGGGCAGTCGGTTTTATATTGTCTGGGCCAGGGAAGATGAGATTTCTGTTGGGGAAATCAAAGATGGCAAATTGGTAATGAAGAAAGAATGGGTCACATCGATTAAGCCCACCGATGGTCTGCGCATCATCCGGGTTTTTTCCTCGGGTGTGACGATTCAAAATCGTAAGGAGGTTGAAACGTATTTATTTGAGTAAAAAGAAACATTAAATGCATTGAGGACAAAGAGGAGTTAATAAATAAAAAACAAATTACAATTGTCTGGCGATTGAAGGAGGCAGCAAATGAAAAAAGAGTTACAAAAACCAGGATTGGGGGGTGTCCGGCGGGGAGATATTCTCCCCGCCTTTCCATCTTTTATCGTTTACAGCCACAGAGGACACAGAGGCGTGAAGAAAGAGGATGATACCAATGGGAAATACCTTTATGAAGCATGGTACGATGTTTGACCGTGTATGAAAAGCTTTTGCGGGGGGTCCAGGGGGGCAGTTTTCTCGAAAAGAGCCCCCCTGGCCGCCGGAGGCAAAAATAAAAATAACAAAAAGGAGGAAAAACAATGATTAGAGTTAACAAAACGATTCTTTTGGTGTTGGTGTTGTTATTTTCAGTCGTATGGTTATGGGCAGGATCAGAGTCCGAAGCAAAAGGCATTCATGCCGCGGCTCTGAAGGGTGACCTGGCAAAAGTGAAAGCGTTTTTAAAGAAGGATGCCAGCCTGCTCAATTCTGATGGCTGGCATGGTAAAAAGCCGCTTCACTGGGCGGCCCAGGGTGGTCAAAAAGCAGTGGCTGAATTTTTGATTGCTCAGGGTGCTGCGGTGGATGGCAAAAATGAAGTGGATGAGACGCCGCTTCACTATGCGGCGGCCTATGGAAGTAAAGATGTGGCAGAGGTGCTTTTAGCCAACGGGGCAGCGGTTAATCCCAAAGCCAAATATGGTACGCCGTTGACTTATGCTGCCCAGGAGGGGCAAGTGGAGATGGTTAAACTATTGATCTCAAAAGGAGTTGATGTAAAAGAGACCACGGAAAACGGATTTACCCTCTTGCACCACTGTTCCTGGGACGGCAAAAAAGAGATAATTGAACTGCTGATTGACAAAGGTATTCCTGCGGATGCCAAAACCGACTTTGGTCGGACCCCGCTGCAAATGGCTGCGTTAGGTGGAAACGTGGAAGCTGCAAAGGTTTTGATTAAAAAAGGAGCAGATGTGAACCACAAAGGGGAAGAAGACTGGCCCCCGTTGTACCTGGCTGCCAAACGGGGACATAAAGACTTTGTCGGACTCTTGCTGGAATCCGGTGCAGCAGTGGATGTCACCAGGGAAAAAAGCAAAAGAACGCCTCTTCACCTGGCTGCACTCAATGGTTACGGTGAGATTGCCGCCATGCTGATGGAAAAAGGCGCAGACCCCAATGCAGAGGACATTAAGGGAAAAACCCCTCTCTATTATGCGGCACGGTACAGCCATAAAAAAGTTGCAAAAAAACTGGTTTCCAAAGGCGTTAAAGTAGAAAACCTGGAAAAGTTGAAGAAAAAGTTCGGTTACTCCCCTATTTTGAAAAAGCAATTTGAACCGGGACATGCGCTTGCCTGGTACCTGGGCCACAGTGGTTGGGCCATAAAGACCGCCAATTATCTCTTAATTTTTGATTACTACAAACGTGGGAACCTGCCGGATACCCCCCTTATAACCAATGGCACCATCAACACGGAAGAAATCAAAGACCTTAATGTCGTGGTATTTGCTTCCCATGCTCATGGGGACCATTATATGCCTTCGATCTTCGATTGGAGAAAAGATATTCAAAATATTACTTACATTATGGGATTCAAACCGGAGAAACAGTCGGATTATATTTACATGGGCCCCAGGGAAACAAAAAAGGTTAACGGGCTGGAGGTTACTACTATCGAGTCTAATGACAGTGGTGTCGGTTTCTTTGTCCGGGCGGATGGCGTCAATATATTCCATTCCGGTGACCATGCGAACCGGAAGCGGGATTTCAGCGGTCCCTTTAAAAAAGAAATTGAGTTCCTGGCGGACAGGGGTTTAACGCCGGACATCTTTTTTGCGCCAGTCAGCGGTTGTGGTTTTGGTGACCTGGAAAGTGTAAAGAAGGGTGTCTACTATACTATTAAAAAACTTTCACCTAAAGCGGTTTTCCCCATGCATGCCCTGGGAAGTGAGGAAAGATATGTAGAATTTGCTAAAGAAGCCAAGAAAGCTGGTATTGAAGGACCATTCTGTTGTGCAGGTCACAGCGGCGATTGGTTTTTCATCAACCAGGGCAGTGTAAAAAAGGCTTATACGCTGCACAAGGTAGGGCACAAGCACAAGGGAGAAAAAAAAGGAGATAAAAAGGCTTGTAAAAAGAAACAGAAAGAGAAAAAGTAAAAGCACAAAAAAAAGCTGCAACCATTGATCATAAATCTAAGAATCTCCTGAACCCTGGAGCCCGGTTTTGGGATGCGAGTCCGGGACCCGGGCTCCGGGTTCTCTTTTATGTTTCCTGCTGACTTTTTTTAACAGCTATTACTCCTACAAGTGCAAAAAAGACTGCTATTATTCCAATTAAAGTCAAAACATCACGATTAACCGTTGACCAGGTCCCGCCTTTTTGGGTTATTTCCATTATCGGATTTATCACATAGTATGTCGGGAAAAATTTTCCCACCCACTGCGGTATTTGAGGAATAAGACAAACAATTCCCGGAGCATATATAAATACATTAAGCCCCTCTATAGCAGAATAAACAGATGAAATATCCTTTGAAAATGTGCCAAGTATTAAACCAAAACAACTGGCCATTATGGCACCACCGAGTAAAATAAATATGATTAAGACGAACTGGGTATTAAACGCCTGATTAAGAATAAGTATTACTATCCCCATAACCATACTTACAATTATCCCCATTAACCCTTTGGATACAAAAATTTCATTTTGAGTTACAGGAGTGGTCAATACAGCTCCAATGGTTCCTTTTTGCTTTTCACCCACCAATGATGTGGAAGGTATAGCAAAACCACTTAGGAAAATAGTCATAAGGACAATTACAGGGAGAAAACGGTCTTTTAAGGGAATATTATTTTTTTCCCCTAAAGAAACCGGGATAATGTCCACGGGTACTTCTTTCCCGGAAATATCCCTGATCTGATACAAAAGCGCAGAGCTGATAATTGCCCTATTTTTTAACAGGCTTTCTCCCCAGACATATGCTGTTATTTTTGTCAATTTTCCCTTTTTTATCATGGCATCAAAATTTTCCTGTAAAACAATTCCTACATCTCGTCCACCGGTTTCGACTGCATCCTTTAATTCCATTTCTGATGCATACTCTTTCAGGTTAATAGATTTCATATGTTTTAATGCCTCAACAATTTGTGAATTTCCTTGATCCATGACTCCGAGTTCAGGTTTTTGGGAAAAGAGTGAGCTAAAAACCAGGTTAAGAAATAATGTGGCAGCAAGAGGAGCAGCCACCGCAAATATAAAAAAGTAACTTCTTGATCCATATAACAATTCTTTTTTTAATAATATACCTATTCTTCTAATGCGCATTGAACCTTCCGTTTTAACGTGATAATTCCCAGGAAAACAAAAGCAATGTTAAACCCGATTATAAACATTATATTTTTTAAATTACCGCTCCAACCGATATCAAAATTTACTGCTCTATGAAGCGTGTCCACAATATAAAATGAGGGAATGACTTTAATCCATCCGGAAACAGGACCGGGGAATATTATAGTAACTGCCGGTATACTAAGGATCATCACAAAAAGAGTCCCCCAGGCAACAACGGACATCATGTCCGGGGAAATTGAGGCAATGAAAAATGCAAGTCCGGTTACCATCATTGAACCCAATAATAATGATATGATAATGAGAATTGTGTTCTGGTTTAGATTGCCTGTGACTGTCATTAATATCATTGCTTGTGAAAAGGCTAAAAGTACCCCGACAAAACCTTTTCCAACAAATAGATCAATTACTTTCATGGGAGTGGCCAATAATGCCTGGATCGTCTTATTTTCCAATTCTGATGTTATCAAGCTCGCAAGTACAAATGTCCCGGCAATTAACAGGAAAAACACCAATATTGGAAGCAAACGGTCTCTATAAGGAATCTGTTTACCTCCCATATCCAGGCCCAGCACAATATGATCAAGTTTTATTTTATAACCCACCACTGCGTTTATCATTTCACCAATAAATATTGTGTACATTTCCTTCATTTCATCCGGTATATCTGATGAATAATACACAACGATTTGCGGGTTTTTTCCAGGTATAAGTGACTTGCGGATATCTCCAGGAATTGAAATCCCGATATGATATTGTTTATCCATTACCGCTTGTTTTAATTCATTTTCGCTGCTCACATTTCGAATGATCACACCTTCTGCTTCTCTAGTTTTATTAAACATATTAAACGCTTTCGGAGCATAAAAACCAATTTCTATGGTCTCATCTACAGTCCTGGGCATGATAAAATAAAAAATAATAAAAAGGACGATACAGAAAATTGTTGCGAAACCGAAGAGTTTATCTCTCAAAAAAAGCATAAAATCTTTGGTAATCAGGGGTATTATTTTCTGCCAACTCATCCTGTCAGTCCTCTTCCGGTGATTTGCATAAAAATATCTTCCAAACTGGCTTCTTCACTATGAATGGTTACCACTTTTTCATTTTTAAACAGTGCATGTACATCATTCGCTGTATTGGTATTGTCCATGTAAATTTCTCTATTTTCAAGTTCGCCGTTTTCTGTTCTTATTTGCGCCTTAATGGCACGTTTTCCGTATCGTTGTTTAAGGTTATAAGGTGTATCAAGCGCAACGATTTCTCCGGCATTTATAAATGCCACACGATCAGAAAGTTTATCCGCTTCTAACATGTCATGTGTGGTTAAGAATACCGTTGCTCCTCTTTCTCTTTCTTCAAGAATGACATGACGGATATTATCAGCGGATGTGGGGTCCAAACCCTCAGTGGGTTCATCCAGAAACAGTATTTTGGGTTTATTGACCAGAGACCTTGCCACCATCAGGCGCTGCTTCATTCCTTTTGAGAACGTTGATACACGGTCCTTTTCTCTGCCCTTAAGGCCTACCCTGGTTATGAGTTCGTCTGCATCAAATTTTTTAACACCAAAAAGTTTGGCAAAAAGCTTTAAATTTTCTATGGCACTCATTTGTTCATACAGGTTGGTTCTTTCAAAACAGACGCCAATTTGGGCCTGAATTTTACCGCTTTTTTTTGTAATATCCAGCCCCAGGACTGTAATTTTTCCCTGTTTAGGATAAATCTGGCCGGTGAGCATTTTTATGGTTGTGGATTTTCCGGCACCATTGGGTCCCAGGAATCCAAAAATCTCACCTTCTGCTACCTGAAACGTAATTCCTTTTACTGCTTGTATATCACCATAGTTGTATCGGGCATTCTCTACTACAATTGCATCTATACTCATACCATCTCCTTTTATTCTTATTCTACCGGTAAAATATATTTACCATACCTTGAAAAAGAAAGTCAACCCCCCCTGGCAAAAATAGGGTCTCGTCAAAGTTCTTAAATCCGAAAATCGAATATCGAAATTCGAAACAAATTCGAATGACCGAAATTCAAATGACCAAAACGAAAAGAACCCGAATAGTGAAAAAGGGTCAGGCACGAAAAATTAGGGAGGAAAAATAAAAAAAAATTACTTGAGTTAAAGAATTGATTCGGTTAAAATTTCTACCTGTTAATTTCAGTAATTCCATATGGAGACTAGAAAGAAGATGTGTGAATGGAGTGAAAATGAATGGTTGTCGGATCGCCGGATGCTGGACCGTGAGAGCAGCCGGGATGATCCATCGTTGTGGTCGGCGGTATCGGAGAGCGGCATGGTGGTTTCCGCCCATTATCGAGCCACAGCAGTGGGGGTTGAAATCCTGGCGAAGGGTGGAAACGCCGTGGACGCGGCAATTGCCACAGCTTTGGCCCTTAACGTCGTGGAACCGGCAGCCTCGGGCCTGGGGGGAATGGCTATGATGGTGATCTACCAGTCCTCCTCCGGGAGAGTGGTTGTGTTGAATGGCCCCTGCCGTGCACCTATCCATGCCACCCCCGAAGCAGTTGCCGCGGGCCACCGCAAAAGGGGTTACAAAGCCGTTGCTGTTCCCACCAATCCGGCAGTGTTGGATTTTGCACTGCGCGGTTATGGAACATTAACCGCGGAACAGATACTTGAACCAGCCATACGGTTGGCTGAAAACGGCTTCCCAATTACGCCTTTCCAACACCGCCTCTTCCGGGAATACCTTAAAGGCATTACCAAAGGAAACATTGCCCCTTTTTTTCTTGGTCCCGATCAAAATCCTTTACCACCAGGCAGCATCTTACGGCAGCCAGTCCTGGCCGGTACCCTTCGACGCCTGGCCCAATATGGTTTTACCGATTTCTATACAGGAGAGATTGGGAAACGCATTGCTGCGGATATGGCAGAAAATGGCGGTTTTATTTGTGAGGCAGATTTGGCCGACATCCCCTGGCCCATTGAAAGAGAGCCCCTCACCCGGCAAGTGGGAGACTGGGTGGTCCATACATTGCCGCCCCCGGGTGGAGGAACCGCACTGCTCCAGATGCTGCAGCTCTTTCTTCAACTGGCCCCCGGGAATTTTGATCCTGATTCTTCGGAAGCAGCGGTTCTGTTTGCATCCATCATTCAACGTGCCCGCCTTGACCTCAGGACATATTCATTCGCAAAAAATGCACCGGACCTGTCCGCTGCCCGGTACGCGGTCCAGGCTGCAGGGGAAATCCGCGAAGAACTCTCCGGCTGCGGTGAAACCACCCATCTCTGCACCATGGACTCTAGCGGAAACATGGTGTCCATGACCCAGTCCATTGAACGCAGTTTCGGTGCCAAAGTAGCTGGCAGAGAGCTGGGATTTATTTACAATGGCTACATGAAAGGCTTTAAAATAAAAAACAAGAGGCACCCTCATTTCCTGCGTCCCGGAGCCGTGGCTCGCTCCAATGCCGCGCCTACCATTGTTATGCAGGGAGGGTTCCCCAGTATCGCAGTAGGTTCTACTGGCTCGGAACGGTTGGCCTCCGGAATCTTTCAGGTCCTGGTAAGGCTTGGGAGCCAGTCCCCTTTTCAAGCTTTAGCCGCCCCCCGTCTCCACTGTACCCCGGAAGGGGATGTTCTCATTGAAGCTGAACGTTTCTCTCCCAAAGCACTTCAGGCACTGGAAAAGCACGTTTTTCGCCTGGTTCCCCAGACCGCCTGGGATTTTTCATTCGGTGGACTTCACCTGTTGATCTTCGATGGGGATAATAAACGCATGTGTGGAGTGGCAGAGCCGCGCCGCGATGGTGCGACTGCCAGTCCTTTCCCTTCTACGTTGACACCCTGTGGTTCCGAAAAAGGCTGGCGAAAACCGTTTTTCAGCCAGAGGAAAAAAGAGAAGAGTTTGCTTATTTAACCCTGTTGTAAATTGTCCGGGTAGACTCCGGTTCGATGATGACAAAATAAAGCAATTTCTTGTCTTTCTTGCTTTCGATTTCAAGGACTTCGGTTTCATTAAGTTCCTTGTTTACCAGGCTGATGTCCGAATGTTCATAGCTTTTATCAAAGCGAAGAAGAAAGATGTCGGCTTTTTTATTTCTCATTTCTCCGGGAATCGGGACTTCAATTTTGTAATACCTGTTTTTGCTTTTTTTCTGCTTTTCAAGGGTTTTATACTTTGTGTTTTGGACTTTCCCCACCATACGGCTCCAGGTGCCTTCAGTGGTCACATTAATGGCAAACACTTTTTTTTGCACCTGTTCCATTTCTTTGTAATCTTTCTCCGCTTCGGAATAATTTAGTGTATGAAGGATAATGTCCTTGTTTTTGCTCTTGACAGTAATTTGATGCCGTTTCTTCATCTCTTGCTTCTCTGTGAATGCCAATTCATAGTAAGCGGAAGTGATTTTTTTAACGGAAGTGACCAGGTTTTTAACATTGGGATCGTTAAAAAACGCTCCGCCGCTTCCTATCCCCACATATTTTAACATCCACTCGGAGGATTCTCTCATCCTCCAGCCGATGGGGGGCATCCATATCGAAGGTGCAAAAAACCGGTAGGAAACATCATTTATAGAAGTAATTCGCCCGGGATAAATCACATTAAAAACACATCCCCCATAATTAATTGCCTTTATCAGGTCACCAAAGTAGTAAGCAACGGTTGACGCGGAATAGGTCTGATAGCCGTACTCTTGCTCCCAGGTTGACTCTTTGATTCCTTCGGAAATCAAATACATGATTTTAGGTTTGGTAATCGTCCTCAGGGCGTATTTGAGCTGGCTGATACTGTGTACGAAGTGGTTGACCGCGATTCGTGCGGCATGTTCGGTCAAAAAATCTTCCCTGACGCTTTGACCGGGTGTCATTCTCAATTTTTTCACTTTTTTGATCAACTCTTCACTTTTCGCTTCCGGGCCGGCAATGTATTTTAATCCATTTTGCAGGGTAACCTCAAGGACAACAAACATATCCCCGGGGTTTGCTCTATCGATCAATTCAAGGGCGATTCGTTTACCCTTATCCAACCCGCGAAACGTGGAATTCAGCGAATCCAGTAAAATAAAAATAACACGGCTCGGTTCCTTTCTCAGGGTTGGAACCGGTTTTTCTTCTATAACTTCTTCAGTGGTTTCAAACCGGAATACCTCCATATTATAAATATCAACCGGCTTACCATCCACATAAAGCTCCAGGTCTTCTTTCTTCAGATCGAATATGGGATTCCCTTTGGCATCCACGGCAAACAGGGGGACCAGTGTGGCTTTTACCTCTACCTGGTATTTCAGCGGCTTATGTTCCTGCGGAAGGGCCATTAAGAGCGACGGGCAAAAAAGCTGCCCCATCACCAACACAAAAACAAACCCTCCCAAAATCGATACCATTACCGGTATCCTGGTTTTCAAAAATTTTTCTCTATTCATTTTTCCTCCTTTGAGGCTGTCCAGTGATACATATATTAATACGGTTCTTCATGATAAAAGTGGAAAGTAAAATTTGCTGCCAGGCAAAGTTCTTTCATCAGTTGAAAGCCTCAAGTTTGTAGTAATATGATACAAACTTGCAGCTATTTGCTGCAAAGTTGCAGTCCTCAACAACAAAATTGCAGCAAAAACCTTTGTGTCCACTAAAAAAGCTGCAAAAATGCAGCATTTTGTTGCAAACTTGCACCTATTTTCTGCAAACTTATTACACTTGAAGTATCTTTATTCATCTCTCAGTCGCAACAGTTAAGATCCAGCCACAAGCCACAAGAAAAAAGATGAAAATTATAAGCCGTACTTCAATCAAAGGGGGTGATACCCCCAACCCAGGAAGGAAAAAAAGGACAATCAAAAAACCAATGCCACTTGACTGGAGCTTAAAAGCTCAGAAGTAAAGAGGATGAGAGGTTAAGAGGATGAGAAAACTAAAGAAGCTTTTCTTTCAGTCTCTCTCTCAACTTCTAAGTTTTACTGAAAAGGTGCCTTCGGGCTAAGGTTAATGTATAATATAAATGAAAAAGGGTCAAGCCCCACAAAATTTCCCAAATGGTTGACTTAAAGTAAAAAATATATTATTAATTATCTGTCAGGGATTAATAAATGAGCGGCGTACAGAAATTAATCAGTTTTGATTGGGCCATCAAACGGCTGCTGAGAAACAAAGCCAGTTTTGCCATTTTTGAAGGATTCTTAAGCGAGCTTCTGCACGATGACATCAAAATTAAAAACATCCTGGAGAGCGAAAGCAACCGGGAGACCAGGGATGACCGGTCCAACCGTGTGGATATGCTGGTAGAGAATTCCAAAGGGGAATTAATCATCGTGGAAATTCAACGGGAAACCGAGTATGACTATCTGCAGCGGATTCTTTTCGGTGCGTCCAAACTGCTGCTGGAATACATGCAAAAGGCCATGCCTTATTCCAAAATCAGGAAAATCATATCCATCAGCCTGGTTTATTTTGACCTGGGTGTAGGAGAAGATTATGCTTATCATGGATTGACTCAATTTATCGGCTTAAACAAAAAAGATGTATTAAAACTCACCAGCACGCAGCAGAAACTTTACAAAACCGAAAAAATATCAGATATCTATCCTGAATATTATATTCTTAAGATCAACCAATTTGACGACATCGCACGGAACACCATCGATGAGTGGATTTATTTCTTTAAGAATGAGGAAATCAAAGATGAATTTACAGCCAGGGGGCTAAAGGAAGCCAAAGAAGAGTTGGATATTATAAAGATGGACGAAGAGGAGCGGCGGGAATACGAGGAATATCTCGAAACATTGCGTTATCAAGCCAGTATGTTTGAATCCAGCTATAAAGTCGGTGAAATGAAGGGAGAAGAGAAAGGTGCAAAAATTAAAGCTGTAGAGATAGCAAAAAAATTAAAAGAAAAAGGAATTGATATCGATATCATTTCCGACACCTCAGGGCTTTCAAAAGAGGAGATAGAAAATCTTTAATGTAAATAAAAGAAAAAGGGTCAGGCGAAAAATCACTCTGGCGCAGCGCCACAGCATTAATCGAAGTCAAAACAATACTCTGGCGCTACGCCACAGTAAAAAAAAGGTGACACTCAACCACATAATAACCACTTCTTGATTGTTTGTTACCTCATCCCATAGAAGGGCAAATTGTGCCCTGGCATTGGTAGAGGCACCTCTCTTCTTTGAAATTTGGTATTGAAATATCCTTCTACTTCCTATAAAATACTATCGAAATTATTCCTGTAATCAGTCAAATGAAAATAAAGGTAATTCTTCGATAAGAGGTGCCATTGGAGATACGGGTAAAAGGTGCAAAAGAACATAATCTTAAGAATATCGATATAACGCTGGGCAGCGGCCTAACAGTGGTAACAGGTGTATCCGGCTCCGGGAAGACCTCCCTGGTTTTCGACACCCTTTTTCATGAATCACGACGGCGGTTCCAAGAGATATTTGTCTTCGGTTCCCCGGGTTCCAGGGTTCCCCCGGCAAAAGTAGAGTCTATTACAGGATTGGGACCGGCCGCAGCAGTGGGGCAAAACCTTCTTAACCGTAACCCCAACTCCACCCTTTCAACAGCTTCGGGCCTTCATCCATTCCTGAGACTCCTGTACGCCAGGTTTGGTGAACGTTACTGCCGCAAGTGCGGTACATACCTTTCAGTACTGAGCGAAGATGAAATCGCAGAGAAGATTGAAACCTTATCCAAAGAAACACCTATAAATATCTACGCGCCTATTTTAAACCAGGCATTGGGAAGTCATTCCACATTACTTCGCCTTCTTTCCTCAGAATTTGGCCCGGGATCACTCCTGGTAGATGGAAAATACTGGGGAAAAAACAAATTGGACCCTAATATACCTCATCGTATCGAAATCGAGGTAGCACAAGCAGAAAAAGATCATTTTTCGCTGCGCCGGATCAGGGAAGCGGTTGGAACCGTTAAAGCCCTGGGCGCACATGCAGTATTGCTGCGAAGCGAAAAGGGGAAATTTTCTCTTTCCAGTGCCCCGGTATGTCCCCAGTGTGGCATATGGTTCCAGGTCCTTGAACCCAAACACTTTAACCAGGCCTGTCCTTATTGCCAGGGAAAAGGATGCCTTGAGTGCGTGGAAACAGGTCTCTACCCCGAAGCTGCGTCTGTCCGTTGGGAGGGATTACGGTTCCCGGAACTCCTGGGTAAAAGCGTCGAGGAAGTTCAAGCACTATTTCAAACATCGAGTCTCCCCTCTTCGGCACACCGCCTCCTGGAGGAGATCGAAAAACGTTTAGAGGCATTGGTCCGGGTAGGACTGGGGTATATCTCCCTGGACCGCCCTTCCCCTACGTTATCCAGGGGAGAATCCCAGAGGGTCCGGTTGGCTGTTGCTCTTTCCGGCAGACTGGAAGATATTCTTTATGTATTGGATGAACCCACCATCGGCCAGCACCCGGCAGACGTGAACCGCCTCATCCCGGCTTTCAGGGAACTTGCCGGTCCGGTGGTTTATGTGGAACATGATCGCGCAGCAGCCGCTTTTGCAGACCAGGTGATCGATATGGGACCGGGAGCCGGTACTCAAGGTGGACAGGTAATTTTCACAGGAACCCCGGCGGAACTCTGGAGGGCAGATACCCCTAGCGCCAGGTATTTCAGCCTCAGGAACCGGGTCCAATTACCTGGTTCCGCTCCCCCCGCCCGGACGTTCCTTTCTATCCAGGGGGCATTTCTACACAACCTCCGGGAGGTGGAGATAAAAATTCCTCTCGGCCGTCTCACCGTGGTTACCGGTGTTTCAGGTTCGGGAAAGAGCACACTGGTGGAAGATGTCCTGGTGGCGACACTGGACCAAAAAAAACCTGTGGGCTGCAAAACCTTTGAAGGCACCTGGATAAAGGCTGTCTTGGTGGACCAGGGACCCATCGGCAAAAATCCCCGGTCTACACCCGCTACCTATACCAAATTAGCGGATATCATCCGGGACCTGTATGCGGAAATCACAGGTCTATCCTCTTCCCATTTTTCCTTTAACCGGCCCGAAGGAGCCTGCCCCACCTGCCAGGGGATGGGGGCAGTGGAGATAAGGATGAAGTATCTGCCTTCCACCTGGATTACTTGCGCCCACTGCGGCGGGCTGCGATTTAAGGATGAAGTACTGGAAAAAAAGTTAAAATTCGGAGACCAGGAACTTTCCATTAGTGATTTCTACCAACTCCCGGTAAACGAATCCCTTCATATCCTCCGGGAGGCTCCCTTGAAGCAGCGGTTCCGCAAGGAGGCGGAGGGGATCCTGGAAGCTCTCCTTGATATTGGCCTGGGCTACCTGCCCCTGGGACAGCCCAGCCCGACCCTATCAGGGGGTGAAGCCCAACGGGTAAAATTGGCTAAATACCTGGGTAAAAGAAATCTGTCGGACAAAATTATCGTGTTGGATGAACCCACCACCGGTTTGCATCCCCGGGATCTGGCCGGGCTGCTCCGGGTGCTGGAGAAGTTGGTTAAAGCCGGTGCCGCCATTGTGGTGGTGGAACATAACCCGGACGTTATCCGGGCAGCCGATTGGATTATCGACCTGGGACCAGGAGCAGGCCCACGGGGTGGGAAGGTTATTTATATGGGTTCTCCCGACGGTCTTTTAAAATCAAAGGTGTCCATTACCGCACAGGCGCTACGGGAAGAATCAGAGATTATTCCCAACGATTCGGATGAACGCGCATTTTTATCATCACCTTTCATAAAGGTTCGCGAAGCCCGGGCCAATAACCTGAAACATATCGATGTAGACTTCCCTAAGAACTCGCTGACCGTTGTTACAGGTGTTTCAGGTTCCGGTAAATCCAGCCTGGTAGGAGACGTGTTGGAGACAGAAGCAAGGCGCCGGTTCCTGGAAACCCTTTCCCTTTATGAACGGCAGGGACTCAAAGAAGGCCCTGAAGCCCCTGCGGATTCAGTCTCAGGTTTGGGTGTGTGTCTTTCGGTTACCCCGGATCGGAAACTTTACGACCAGAGGTCCACGGTGGGTACTGCCACCGAGTGTTGGCATCACCTGGCCATCCTTTTATCCACCCTGGGAAAACGCACCTGTCTTGAGTGCGGCAGCCGGATGACCAGGGGTGAGCAATGGAGTTGTTCCCGATGCGGTGCCACTGCCCCCATTGCTCCTCCTACGCGATTCAGCCCTACTCATTACGCAGTCGCCTGCACCACCTGCCAGGGAATCGGGACACTCCAGGTGCCCCGGCCGGAAAAACTCATCCGTAACCCCCAAAAGCCCCTGTGCGGCGGTGCCATGTATTCACCGGGATTCTTTCCCAAAGGATACCTGTGTAAACCGGGAAACGGTGGTTACGACATTGTCCGGGCTTTTGCCCACCGGCACGGGTTCGACCCGGAGGCTACACCCTGGAAGCAAATATCCCCGGATGTCCGGGAAATGTTCCTGTTCGGCGACCCTGAACCCCTGGAAGTCACGTTCAGGAATCCCCGGGGCATAACCCATACCACCACTGTAAATTTCAAGGGTTTTTACGGGTGGATCCGGGACTGGGATGTGGGCGGAACCTATACAGATGCGGCCATTTGCCCCGGTTGCAGCGGTGCCCGGCTCCGGCCCCAATACCTGGCCGTAACGCTTCAGGGTTTGAACATCCACCAATTGAGCGAGCTGCCGCTTGCCCGGCTCCGGGAGATATTGGAACCCCTCAGCGTAACAGGGAATCGTCCGGAAGCCCGCAGTATATACACCTTAAAAAAACGGCTTGGTTTTCTTTCGCAGGTAGGCCTGGGATATCTTCACTTAAACAGGGTTTCAGCCACCCTGTCGGCAGGCGAAGCCCAGCGGGTGAAAATAGCGGGATTATTGGGCAGTGGCTTGACGTCCCTGACTGTTTTGCTGGACGAACCCACGCGGGGTCTTCACCCCGGCGAAGTAAAAGTGCTGCTGGGGGCTTTAAAGGAACTCAGAGACGAAGGCAGCACAGTCATCGTGGTAGAACATGATCTTGGGATTATCCGTGAAGCGGATCATATTATCGATATGGGCCCTTCTGCCGGCATAGCCGGGGGCAGGATCGCGGCACAGGGCACACCAACGGAAGTATCCGGGAAAAACACGATTACAGGAACCTGGCTGCGGGGAGAAGGAAAATCATGGACCCGCAACGATCGACGAAAACCCGGGGACTGGCTGATCATTAAAGGTGCGAGGGAAAATAATCTTAAAGGCGAGACTATTCACATCCCCCGCGGCGTGTTGGCGGGAATCTGCGGGGTGTCCGGGTCCGGTAAAAGCACATTGCTGATCGATACTCTGGCCCGGGTATTGGCACCGGTGAAACATACCACCAGTGTTGCCCGAGAGCCGATGGAACCGGGAAAACATGATGAAATAATAGGAATTCCCCCGGGGACCTTATGGGTGGACCAGGGCAAGAAAGGGGTCCGGAACCCGCTCACTTTCCTGGAATTGGTTCAACCCCTTATTAAACTCTATGCAGATAGCGAAGACGCCAGGGCTTTGGGCCTGGATGTAAATACATTGGGAAAACAGTGCTCCGTGTGCCGCGGCAGCGGTTTGCTGCAAATGGATATGGGGTTTCTGCCCGATATCCGTTCGGAGTGTGAAACCTGTGAAGGAACCGGGTACGCCAGGGAAATCCGCAACGTGAAACTCCACGGCTATTCGCTTCCCCAACTGACCCGGTTGACTATCAACGAGGTATACCGGTTATTGAGCCGCCATGAGAAAATTGCCGGTCCCCTGGAAGCTGCCAGAGATGTGGGCCTGGGCTACCTGGTACTCAGGCAGCCCGGCATCACCCTCTCAGGTGGGGAAATCCAGCGCCTCAAAATCGCTAAAGAATTGTGTAAAAAAACAAAAAATGAAACCCTCTATATACTGGATGAACCCACTGTAGGGCAGCACCTGGAAGATGTGAGCCGTTTGAGCCGGGTTCTCCACCGGTTGGTGGATGAGGGCAACAGCGTGATCATCATCGAGCATCATCCCCATCTCCTGGCAGCCTGTGACTGGCTGTTGGAACTGGGACCCGGAGGTGGACCGGAAGGGGGAAAGGTAATCGCTTTTGGCCCCCCGGAAACGATTGCAAAGATGAATACCCCTACCGCCCCTTATATCAAGGAAGTTTTGGAGGCTGACCAATGACCTGGGTTCCCCTTCTCCTGGCCAATCCCTCCCCATGCCTGCGTTTATTGGTACTGCGAAATCTCTTAACACAGGAGCATAATGAAGAGATAAAAGAATTGGAAAAAATACGGGAAAACGATCAACTGGTATCCGGGCTTTTGCAGTTACAGGCAGCGGATGGTTCCTGGGGAAAAGAAGCGGTTACGGGCAATACGCCTGGTGAAACGATACAGATCACAGCCCGGTCCCTTACCAGGCTGGGATACCTGGGATTTGGATTGGAGCATCCGGCGGTTCAGCAGGGTGCCCAATACCTGTTCCGTTTCCAGCGGGAAGACGGCTCGTGGCCGTTATGCCATTATTCATCAGATGGAGAAGGAGAAGGGAATTACGAGGTGATTTCCCTGCAAACCTCTCTTCCCCTTCGGGGATTGGCAGCTTGCGGGTATGCAACGGATCCCCGGGTGGAGAAAGCGTATGAATGGTTACTGGAGCAAAGACTGGAGGATGGGGCCTGGCCCACGGGAATTGCTCACGGCAACTACGGTGGCGTGGCCGGGTACCGGAGATTGGCTCATTCCCGGTGGGGATGCCGGAGCAATACCACCGGAGCGCTGGCTTGTCTGGCTTTGCATCCCCAATTGCGGCACACCCCTGAGGCGAAGCAAGCACTGGATTTGCTTTTAGCTTGCGAAACCAGGGAACGGCACCACCTGGGTTTTGACGTTGCCCGCATCATCGGAGCAGAAGAATCCAGGGGATTCCTGACATTTTATGCTTGTTTCGACATTGCCCAAATCCTGGATTTATGCTGGAGAATCGGGGCTTCCAGGGAAGACACCCGCGTGGCAGAGTTGGTAAATTATGTAAGAGAACTCCAGGGACCGTACGGTCTTTGGGAATATCAACCCAAACCTCAAGCAAGCCGGTGGGTAACGTATGATATACTCAACAGTCTCACCCGGATTGCCAGGGAAAGTGACTGGATATCCCTGGAACCCCGGACACCCTTCAGACCCTACCCGGAGAAGAAAAAAAGATATTAAGGTAGTTTTTGCCTCCGACGGCCAGGGGGGCTCTTTTCGAGAAAACCGCCCCCCTGGACCCCCCGCAAAAGCTTTTCATCCACGGTCAACCATCGTACCATGCTTCATAAGGGTATTTCCCATTGGTACCATTTTCCTTTTTCTTTTCTTCTCTTCTTCGTTTCTTCGTTTCTTCGTTTGCCAACTGCCAACCGCCAACTGACTTCGTGCCCCATTACAGTCGTTGAAATTCGCTTCTTATTTATTTTTGACTTTCATACATCCAGGTGCTAAAATTAGTTTTTTAAAACTTCAAACTCAATCGTATATCCAGGAGGATAAACATGCATCAATACTCAGGCATACTCGGTATTATCATTTTCCTGTTGATCGCCTATTTACTGTCCAACAATCGCAAAAAAATCCCTTACAAAACCGTTATCTTCGGCTTAGTCACCCAGATCATGATTGCCGTTTTTATGCTAAAAACACCCATAGGCGTAGGAATCTTTAAAGCAGTAAACAAGTTCTTCGTTAACCTGTTGGGCTACAGCGACAAGGGAGCCAAATTCCTGTTCGGGAGCCTGGTAGACTCCCAGGATATCGGGGCAACATTGGCATTCCAGGTCCTTCCCGTGATCGTATTTGTATCCGCTTTGATGGGCATACTGGTCTACCTGGGTGTCATCCAATTCATCGTTAAACTCCTTGCCAGGGTTTTTTACAAGGCCCTTAAAATCACCGGCGTGGAAGCCTTTATTTCATCCCTGCTGATCTTTATGGGCATCGAAACCATTACCGGCGTCAAAGAATACATCAAAAAAATGAACGAATCCCGCATATTTACCATTATGACCACCTTTATGGCTACTATTGCCGGAAGCGTTATGCTGGCTTACATGAGCTTCGGCGCTGAAGCAGGCCACCTGCTCACCGCTTCATTGATGAGCGCACCTGCTGCCATTCTGATATCTAAAATCATGATCCCCGACACAGAAACCGGAGAAACCGACCCCTTAGAAAAAATTCAAATGGAGAAAACAGAAAAAAATATCATCGAAGCCGCAGCCAACGGCACATCACAAGGTTTAAGCCTCTCCCTCCAGATCGGCGCCATGCTGATCGCCTTTATCTCCATTATCTACTTGCTGAACGATATCGTGGGAATTTCAGGTTACACCTTGGAAAAATTAGTAGGGTACGCCCTTTCACCTGTGGCCTTCCTGGTGGGCATCCCCATTAATGAATCTGTAGACGTGGGGCAAATGCTGGGTATTAAAACCATTTTTACAGAATTCTTATCCTATTTGCAGTTGAAGACCCACATTGCAGAAATAACCCTTTCTCCCCGAACCATTGCCATTACCACTTACGCCCTGTGCGGGTTCACCCACTTCGGCAGCATTGCCATCCTCATCGGGGGAATCGGTACCCTGGTGCCTACTCAAAAACCCGTAGTATCCAGGCTGGCAATAAAAGCACTGATCGGTGGGTTTCTGGCTACCATGATGACCGCAGCTATTACCAGCTTGCTCCTGACCACAGATGTACCAACAGCCGGATTCCTGTCCGCTATAAGCACACCAGCCGATCTCATATTGAATTCGGCAATCATGATGCTCTTTTGAAAAATCCCACTGCATGGGGGAACATTTGCAGTGCAAGGATGGCATAAGATGGTTCAAGCAATGTGTTGCCTCCGTGGACATTCTTATCGCCGCACCGCAAGTATCCCCTGCCCCCCCGCAAAAGCTTTTGTATGGTAAATATGGTATAATAGTTTAAGTACATTTAGATTAAGAATAAAGGATACAGAGGAAGAAACCGGTGAAATACAGAAAACTGGTGGTAACATTCTTAGTGACACTGATCGTCTTTTTTGCTGCGGTGTACTATATCCATACCAATTACCTGACCGCTGCCCTACTATCCCTGGTGGTTTTCTATTTCCTCTATTTTTTAAATCCCGGGGGATTGATGATGTTTTTTAAAACCAGGACAATCACCAATATGAGCCTGGTATTTATCCTGTGTTTATGTTTTCCTATGGCAAAAAATATTTTTCATATATCCGGCAATCCCCACTTGCAGGAGAAACGGGAACTGGCTCAAAAAAACGGGATTCGGTTTGAATCATTAACTGAATACTTCCGCCGGTATACCGATTATTATAATGACAATTTTGCCTTTCGTGATTCCCTTATTTATACCGGGAATTTACTCAAATTGAAATTGTTTGGTGTTTCACCGGTTCCCAAAGTAATCGTGGGTAAACAAGGATGGCTTTTCCAGGCAAGGAAAAATAAAGATCCCGGGGATGCAGGTTATTTTCCCTCTATTCAACCCTTTACCCCAGTGGAGCTGGAAGAATGGCGCAAAACATTGGAACAACGTCACCAGTGGCTGGCTCGCCGGGGCATTTATTACCTCCTCATCCTGGCACCGGATAAAAGCACTATTTACCCTGAGTTTTTGCCGGATTCCCTCCGCCCCTTCTACCGGAACTCACGACTGGATCAACTGGTGGATTACCTAGAAAAACATTCAACCATTCCGGTGCTGGATTTAAGGAAAGCCTTACTGGCTGCCAAAAAAGAATCCGTTATTTATTATAAAACCGACTCCCACTGGAACGAATACGGTGCCTGTATTGCTTATGGTGAAATTATCAAACACCTGGCTTCGGTTTTGGAAACAAAAACAAAAATAAAAACATCGGGTAAAATCCAACCCATGTCGGTTTCGGATTTCAGGGTTAGAATTAAAAAAAGAGAACAGGGCGGCGGCAACCTTGCTATTATGTTGGCTCTCCAGGATACAATGTTCAGGGAAAATCGGATCAAGTTAAGACACCGGACACCTTATCGTGCCCGGGAAGTACCAGTGCCAGGAGACTACAATCTCCCTTCTGTTAAATCTGCGGTTACGGAACGGCCGGACGCGGATTTTCCCAAAACCGTCATGCTTCATGACTCGTTTGCCCGCAAATTAAAACCGTTTCTGTCCCAGCACTTTTCCAGGATTGTTTATTTGCGGGACTGGGGGTTTCACTTTCATGCCTTCATCATCGAGGCAGAAAACCCCAAAATCGTGTTGGATGAAATCGCCGAGCATTTTTTGTATAACGTCCAACCCTCCAACCCGGAAGAATTAAGAGGACCTGGAGCATGACCGACGTTAATACGAATACGGATGCGGATACGGATGCGAATGCAGACGTCGGGGTAAAAGTTTTTATTGCCCGTCAACCCATCTTTGACAACAAAAAAAACGTGTACGCCTATGAACTGCTGTACCGCTCCGACCTTGAAAACCGGGCGTTCATTACTAATGGTGATTATGCCACGTTGAAGGTGATTGCCAACAGTTTGTTGATTGGATTGCAGAAACTTACCGATGGGAAAAAGGCGTTTATTAATTTCGACCGAGGACTGCTGCTGGCACGGGTTCCATTATTTTTCCCCAGCGACATATTGGGTGTGGAAATCCTTGAGACCATCACACCTGATCAACGTTTATTTAAAGTTTGCAACCAGATCAAAAATGACGGCTACCTGATGGTCCTGGATAATTTTGTTTTTCAGGAAGAATACCAGCCATTGATCCCTATGGTGGATATTATTAAAATCGACTTCTGTGCCAGCACGCCTGAACAAAGGCGTTCGATTTTTCAAAAAGTAAGTTCTAAGCATGTCAAATTCCTGGCGGCAAAAATTGAAAGCCAACAAGACTATGAAGAAGCTCTGAAGCTGGGGTATCATTATTTCCAGGGATTTTTCTTTCAGCAGCCGGCATTAATCTCCAGGAAAGAAATGCCAGGGTATAAATTGAATTACCTGAGTATTCTCAGGAAAGTCTATGATCCCGCCTTTGATGTGGATCAAATCGAAGAGATTATCAAACGGGATGTTTCATTAACCTATAAATTACTGCGTTTTATCAATTCTGCTGCGCATGGGTTTAAAGTGACCATTCGCTCCATCCGTCATGCATTGATACTGCTGGGAAAAAGAGAAATCAAACGATGGCTCACGATTATTGTCATGAGTGGTATTGGCAGGGATAAGCCCATTGAGTTGATGAATGCAGCGGTTATACGTGCCCGGCTTTGTGAGTTAATCGCACTGGAATTCAAGCTTCAAGATCAGCCCACAGACCTGTTTTTAATCGGCATGTTGTCTATGATGGATGCGTTTTTGGATCGACCATTGCCTGAAATTTTAGAAGAACTACCCCTGGAAGAAAACATCAAATCCGTATTATTGGAAGGAGAAGGCCAGGCTCGAAATGTCCTGGAACTGGTCCGGGCTTTTGAAAAAGCCGATTGGGAATCCTTCGCGTTATTTTCCCATAAACTCAACCTGGATGAAGAAAAACTGGCCTTTCTTTACCTGGAAGCAGTGGAATGGGCAAAATCAATCTCAACGCACGACTAATCAATGGGCACTTATTTCAATTCTTTTTCCATCACAATCCGGTAAAGCCGGTTTTGCAAATTAACCGTAAACACATAAAGTTCACTTTCCAGGGTAATGTACTCATTCATTTTAAGCTCCAGGACTTTGCCCTTTAATTGCTCTTCACCGCCTTTCAGGCTTAACGTTACGTCTTTTCCCCTATACACTTTTTCTGTTTTGCTTTTGCTGCCGGAACCGGAACAGCCAACCAGGGAAAACACCAAACAACCTAAGCATATGAATACAACAATTCGTTTCAATTATTCCTCCTGTTCATTTTTAGCCACAAAGGCACAAAGGCACAAAGGATTTTTTGAAATATTTATTCTTTGTGTCTTCGTGTCTTTGTGGCTGTTTTCTCATTTTATTTTTTATAAAAAATTCTTAAGAATATAAAGTGCATTGGCACGAATGCGATTATCAGGATAACTGGCAACAAACTGGGCCATGAGCTCACGCAGCTGATGGTAATTTTTATTTCTCAAGATTTCAAAGGCTTTTAAATAGTAACCGTGTTTCTCTTCTTCATAAAGGATACCCAGGTCAAAATCCAACATCCGCTCCACTGTTTTAAAATTGAAGGTCACCAGTGTTTCTATTTTCTTTTGCCGTTCTTTTGTCAATATCTTGTCCTGCAAAATATGGGAATGTCCTTTGGAAAGCTCCGAAGCAATCCGCTCGATATCAATCTCACGAAACTGTTTTAATTCTCTTTCCGTGGTATTGGGAAAGTATTCCAGTAAATCCTTATCTGACATAACGTTTAATTTTTCAATGGCCTGTTGGCTCCACTCTGCTATTTCCTGTTGGTTTCTGTTTAAATTGGTTTTGTTTTTACTATAGTTTCTCAGGAAATTGTTCAAATAATGGTACTGCTGCTGTTCTTGAAGTTCCAGGAGCCCCAGGAAGGACCTGAGCCTGGGGAGGTCAAAAACAACCAGGAGTTCCCGGAGTTTCTGGAGTTTTTCCAGGCCTTTGAGGTGCAGTATATCCATAAGGTCGCGAAAGCCCCGAGGATCGCGGAGATTCCGCAGGTCCAGGAGTCCCCAAATATCCCTGAGATTCCGCAGGTCAAGGAAACCCAATATCCCTCGTAAGCTTTGCAGGTCCTGGTAATCCAGTATCGAGGTAATGGCAACAATGTCCCGAAGGGCCAGCAGCGCTAAATATTGCAAAAGCCCATTGCCGGATTTTAACTTTGTTAACGCATAATGAAAAGCAGTTATACTGCCGCGACCTACAAAAAGTAGTACAAAACTATTGTTCTGACGATGCAGGAAATAGTGAGATTCTTTATCACTGGTATCGGTATGGGTTTGCTCTTCACAATATTCAAGGCGTTCTGCTAATTGCTCCATTAATTCCGAACCGGTTTGTGTATTATCATTTGCCCTGTTTAAAATAGAGGCGCCAATGGTTTGCACAAACGGATGCGGAGCTTTGTAAAACAGGCGCCATCCTTCTCTCACCAGGTGATTACCATGTTTATAAAGGGGATAATGTAAAAACAGGGCTTCAATTAATGTTTCATTCTTCTCACTAATCTCAAGCTTCATAAAAATATCCACTATTCTCCTGGCAAATTTCAACTCGATCCGTTTTTGGATTTCTTCGCCAACGATTCCTTCGAAGCAATCTTCCCAGAGTTTCATGCGTTTCCAATAGGCTTTTTCCAGTAAGTCCCGGATAACTTCATCATAAAAGAGTTCAGCATTGCCGAGACTGGCAAATAGTTTATAGGTTTCTGACCAATAATCCCTGTCCCAGTACAATAAAATGTCATTTTGTTCTTTACTCCTGGAAAAATACCAGGCAGCCAGGTATTCCTGGAACGTGGGATGTAAAAAACCGCACCGTCCCTCTGATTCGTAGAGCAGCCCGGCTTTTAACACCATCTCTTTCAAGAAGAAATCCCCGGGTTGGCCTTCAATCCTGGCGGGCAAACAGTACGTCATGATCTCTTTTTTGCTTATTTCACTTTGTTCGGCTTCCATCAACCGCAGTGCAATCCTGGAGAGATAGATCATACTGTTTTCAAAAGAAAAACTGATATCGATCTTGCGGTTGGAAAGATTCCACAACTCCACCATTACTCTCAGGCATTCTTCGTACAATTTGTACCGTTCCCTGGGTAATAGGGCACGGGTGCGGTGCACAACAGCAATA
>WVZO01000254.1 GCA_011772425.1 Candidatus Aminicenantota bacterium | reverse complement strand
TGGGGAATGTATCCAGCAGGTGGTGGTGGAGTTGAAATTGCGTTACGGCAGCCTGGAAAAATCCATAGAAAAGGGCTTAGAACAGACCTGGGAGTACATGGACAAATGTGGTGCTGATGAGGGATATTTGTTGGTTTTTGACAGGTCTAAGAAAGCTTCATGGAAAGAGAAAATATTCAAAAAAGAAAAAATCGTTAAAGGCACCAGGATTACTGTTTATGGAATGTAGGCATTTATCCTAAATAGCAAAAAGGGTCAGGCAAATAAGATTAGTCCCTCGTTCTCTCGCGGCTATTTTCTTGCAAATCATTTTAATTTCATATAAAATAGGGATATGATGGAAGCAAAATTGAGGTGGTTAACATGAAACAATTATTGCGGTTCTTTTCCCCGGCAGTTTTTTTTAGTATTACTTCTTTTTTATATGGTCAACCCCAGTCCGGTTTTAAATGGTATAATGTGGTTCCCTGGGTTATTTCCTTTCTATTGTTTCTTCTTGTTTTATGGCAATATCTCAGGCGTAGAAGAGATACAAAAGATGTGGAAGTATTAAAACTGGAAGCGAAGAAAGAGTTTGATGAAAAAGAACACACCAGCGCAGCAAAGACAGCAGAAGCCATTTATCGGGCAACATTAAAAGACGAACTGGGGACCCTTCACTTACTGGGGTCGCCGGATATCGAAAGCAAACAGGTTAAATTGGAAGATGCCTTTGTCTCTCTTTGTATCTCCGAATCCTGGCGCAGCGAAAAGCGTTTTGAAAAACCGGAGAAAATGGAGAGACTGGAAATGGAGCGCCATTTAACACCGGAGCAGGTGATGAAACGGGCCTTTCAAAACTTTCGCCTGCTCCTGGTAATCGGTGACCCCGGATCAGGCAAAACAACGCTGCTTAAATATTATGCGGTTAAATGCCTGGATAACCGGCATGGGGAATTGGGCTTTAAAAAAGATATTTTCCCCATTTATTTTCCCCTCCGCGACCTGGAATTTAAAAATGGCAGCGATGTGCCCACGGCCCTGCCCCGGAACCTGGCGAATTGGGCAGATCGGCATGTGTTGAATATTTCTGTCGAACAGTTTCACCAGTGGCTTCAACATCGTAAAACCCTGGTACTGCTGGATGGATTGGATGAAATCAGCAGTAAGGAGCGGCGGCGAAAAGTGTGCTGGTGGGTCAGGGATATGTGCAGCGGTCTGAAAAATGCCCAGTTTGTATTGACCTCCCGTGCCACCGGGTACCGGAAACTGGACGGCATCGAGCTTGAAGTACCGCATTTGCGCGCCGATATCATGGATTTTTCTCCCCAGCAGCAGGAAGATTTTCTAAAGAAATGGTTCCGGGCCGCCTTTTGTTGTGAATTACCGCCCGAAGGAACAACAGAACAGGAATGGAAACAGCAGCAATCGAAAAAGGCGGAGCAGCGGTCGCAAACCATTATCGAGTTTTTAAAAAAAGAAGATAATAAAGCCCTGCGGGAGCTGGCCGCGGTCCCCATGCTCCTGCAAATAATGGCCATTATCTGGAAAGACCGGCAGTTCCTGCCCAAAACCCGGCTTGCCCTGTACGATACGGCATTGAACTATTTGCTGGAGTACCGGGACCGGCAGAAAGATATCGAACCGCTGTTACCCGCGGACGAAGCCCGCCGCGTATTAGCTCCCACAGCCTTATGGATGCAGGAGGATTTACAAAAGGATGAAGCACCCAAAGAAGCCGTACATCAAACAATGCAGCCTGTTCTCAATATGCTGGAGGGCCAGCCCCGGGCATTGGCCTTTTGTGAGAATCTACGGGACCGGGCCGGGCTGATTGCCGATTACGATAAACAACATTATATCTTTCGCCATAAATCCTTCCGGGAGTTTTTGTCTGCCCTGCAATTGGAAAAAGATGCCCTTCAGGAAAATCGCATCGATACATTGGTGGAGTATTTTAACGAGGACTGGTGGGAAGAGTCCCTGCGGTTTTTTATAAGTAAATCCGATGATAAAATGTTTGACCGCTTTATGCACCGCTTCTTCCGCTCAGAAGTGAGCGAGCTCCTGGATGCAAATAAACAAACATTACTTCAAAACCTGGTGAAAGAAGCCCCCCTGAAAAAGATCGATGCCCTGGTGAACGCATTAAACAACAAAGACTTGAATGACAACCAGGGACGGTATGTAATGGATTGTCTGAAAACCATCGGTACACCCGAAGCTTTAAAGGCAATAAAGGTATTCATCGATAAAAGCAAGGGGAATGAAGCAAATTTGGACCATGCCAGGGATATTGCGGCGGATTTATCTGCCCAACACGCCCGCAAGGAAGAAAAGGCAGTTGAAAAAGCCCAATTTATAATCGATCAGGAATCCTTTCGCAATCCCTATGAAGATAACGTGGAATACATCAAAATCCCCGCAGGCAATTACAAATATTCGGTTACAGGCGAAACGGTTAAAGTCCCTGAACTCTATTTCTGCAAATACCCGGTCACCAATAAACGCTACCGCCGGTTTATCTCTTTTCTTAACGGCAAAGAAAAAGAGTTTATTAAAGCTCTTCCACTCGATTTGTTCCAGGATAAACTTCTTCGATTTACTTCTTCCATAAAAGGATACACGGATTATTTGGGTAAGGACAGCAAACAATGGCCGGGTAAACTCCGTTCCGATGATGACGATAATAAGAATTTTAACGGGGATGACCAGCCGGTGGTGAGTGTGACATGGTATGCGGCCCGCGCCTATTGTTTCTGGCTTTCCTGCCTGGAAGCAGCCATCGGTCGCGGTGAAAAATTGGAAGATATCAAGGATATCAACCGGTTGGCTTCTATCTACCGCCTGCCCACGGAAACGGAATGGGAATGGGCCGCCGGCGGGGAACCGGATGGCACCATCCGGGAATATCCCTGGCCCAAAGCTAAGGGAGACCCCACTCCGAATCTTGCCAATTATGGGAGAAATGTAGGTGCCACCACACCGGTGGACCGTTACCCGGAGGGGGCGACCCCGCATGGTCTCATGGACATGGCCGGGAATGTCTGGGAATGGATGGAGAATCTTTATTCGAAGGAATATAAATATCCTGCCCTTCGCGGCGGCTCGTGGGGCTATGATGGTTCCGGTCTGCGCTGTTCCGCCCGCCTCTACTACGACCCGGTTCTCTACTTGAGCCTCAACGGGTTTCGTGTGCTGCGCGCGTTCGCTCCCAGTCTTTAATTGATACTCTGGTAATCTGTCCATCTGGAACTCTGGATCGGCGCGATTTTAAAAGTCGAAGAGCAAATACAAATAACCGGGACCGGTTACACGTCTCTCGCAACTGTGGGCAACAATTATGGAAGACCGGATGGGAAAAAATGAAATATTTAAATTTATACTTCCAATATGATGTAAATTATGGTAAAATTAAATATGTTGAAAAACAAAAGAATTACAATCCCGGAGAATGGGCAAAAATGAAAGATAAGGAGATGTTAATTATTAAAAAAGGGTATGATTTTTCCAAATGGTTATTAAATCACACCGGTAAATTTCCCAAAAGTTACCGTTTTAGTATTGCCTCGAAGCTTGAGAACGCTATCCTGGATTTTATCGAAATGACGACGGTTGCCAATATGCGGCGTGATAAACGGCCGCTGCTGAAGCGTGCGGACGAGGCATTGGCCCGGATTCGCTTGTTGTTTCGCTTGAGCTACGAGATGCGTTTTATTAATATAAAATCCTACGAATACGGCAGTCTCCAGTTGGTTGAGTTAGGTAAGCTGCTGGGTGGTTGGATTAAAAAGCCCGGTTAGAAGATAAATGGAGGAGAGCCATAATGGAGTTTTCGCCCTTCGCGGCGGCTCGTGGAACAATGATGATACCAATCTGCGCTGTTCCGCCCGCAACTACAACAACCCGGATAACTACTTGAACAACAACGGGTTTCGTGTGCTGCGCGCGTTCGCTCCCAATCATGCCCGCCGGTGTTGTCGGTATTTACCGGCAAGGTCCGGACCTGGTGCCGGTGTTTTACGGAACATCGGACTGGTATCGGGCATGACATAAGGCTCTCTATCCTGCGGCCATATTTCGTATGTTGGTACATACGGATTAAGCCCGAATATAAAAGAGAAAGGGCTGCTTTAGTAAGTGATCTGAACGAGCAGCCCGATTTTTTTAAAAAAAAAATTAAATGAAGACATTCAAACATTTATTCCACCAGGTTGTTACCTTTGAAAATCTTTTAATCGCCGCCAACAAGGCTGCCAAAGGAAAAAAGGAAAAACCTAACGTGCTGTCATTTTTCGCTAAACTTGAAGACCATATTTATCAATTACATGATGAATTGGAGACACAATGCTATCGACCTTCCAACTATAACACCTTTCAAATTTATGAACCAAAACCTCGCATGATTAGTGCCGCACCTTTCCGAGATCGAGTGGTGCATCATGCCCTGATGAATGTGATCGGTCCCTTATTGGAACGCAGCTTTATTTTTGATTCTTATGCCAATCATGCCAAACAAGCCAATACCTTTTCTTTATTAGTATCCCTGGGACTGGAAAATTTTTAATTTGATGTTGAAATTTTTTTCCTTTTTTTATAGAATTGATTTTGAAAACAAATCAGGCTTGTTTATTTAGAAAAAATGGGAGATGAATGAACATGAATAAAAAGGCAATACTCCGAATTGTTTTACCGGTAGTTTTTTTTAGTATTACTTTCTTTTTATATNNTTCTTCTCGTTTTATGGCAATATCTTAGAGGCAGGAAAGATGCAAAACTGAAAAAAAAAGCAGAATTAGAAGCCGTAAAGGAATTCGAGGAGCAGGTTGAAATAATTGCAGCAAGGACAAAGGCTAAAGAAGCGGAAAAACTGGCGGAATTAATAGGGGAAGAGAGATTTAGAGAAGAAAGGCAAATAATGGCCGGCAGGTCGGCCAAAGAGAAATATACCGCTGTTTTGAGACAGGAGTTGGGGTTCATCGATTTGTTGGGGTCACCGGATATCGAAAGTAAAACGGTAAACCTGGACGAAGCCTTTGTGTCCCTGCGAATATCCGAATCCTGGAGATGCGAAGACCGTTTCGGAGCACTAAAAAAGCAAAAAAATATGCCGGTTTACCGGGAAGAACGTTATTTATCGCCGGAAGAGGTGATGAAACGCGCGTTTCAAAAATATAAACTTCTCCTGGTTATCGGTGACCCCGGTTCCGGGAAGACCACGTTAATGAAATATTATGCCGTGGTATGCCTGGACAGGACGACAAAAAAAAACCGGCAATTGGGATTTACACAAGAGATACTGCCCCTTTATTTTCCTCTCCGGGAATTGGAATTTGATGAACAGGATGAACCCTCCAGCCTGCCGGAGAACCTGGCGAAATGGACGGATAAACGTTTACTGCGTATTCCCGCGGAACAGTTTTTTAATTGGCTTCAAGAAGAAAACACCCTGGTGATGCTGGACGGCCTGGACGAGATCAGCAGTATGGAAAGGCGGCAAAACGTTTGCCGCTGGATTGAAACCATGTCTAAGGGGCTTTTAAATGCTTGTTTTGTCGTTACTTCCCGTTATACCGGGTATCGAAAGCTGGACGGCATCGAACTGGAAGTACCGCATTTACGCGCGGATATTATGGATTTTTCTCCCCAACAGCAGGCGGATTTTTTAAAAAAATGGTTCCGGGCTGTTTTCCTCGCGGAAATGCCCCCAAAAGATGAGGGAGTCAGCGAAAATCAATGGAAACAACGCCAGGAGCAGCGGGCCGACCGGCAATCAGATACTATTATCCGCTTTTTAAAATCCGAAGATAATAAAGCTGTGCAAGAGCTGGCCGCTGTGCCCATGCTCCTGCAAATCATGGCAATCATATGGAAAGACCGCGAACATTTACCCGAAAGCCGCTCCGAATTGTATGATGCCGCACTCAATTACCTGTTGGATTACCGGGACAGGCGAAGAAAATTAAAACCCCTCCTCCGGGCGGAAAAAGCGCGGATCGTTTTGACTGCCGTGGGTTTATGGATGCAAGAAAAACTAAAAAAAGACGAAGTCTATAAAGGAAAAATGCATCTTTTTATGCAGCCTATTCTCGATACATTGGATGAGCGGCCCTCAGCATCCGCATTTTGTAATAATTTAAATGAGCGTGCCGGGTTGATTGCCGATTATGACCCTGACCATTATATTTTCCGGCATAAATCCTTCCGGGAATTCCTGGCCGGCCTGCAATTGGCAAAAGAAACAAAACAACCTGACCGCATCGAGTCCCTGGTTGCCCATTTCAAAGACGATTGGTGGGAAGAAACGCTGCGTTTTTTCATCAGTAAATCGGATGATGAAATATTTGATCGATTTATTCACTGCCTTTTCCAATCAGGTATCAGTGAGCATTTAGATGACAATAAACAGACCCTGCTTCAGAATTTAATCAGGGAAGCGCCGCAAAAGAAAATAGATGCGCTGGTAAACGCACTGAACAGCGATGACAGGAATGATAACCGCAAGCGGTATGTGATGGATTGTCTTAAGACCATAGGCACACCCGAAGCAATAGAAGCTATTCATAAGGCGGATAAAGAAAAAATGGCCAAAAGCAGTAGCAAATATGCGGATGATATTGTTGCGGAGGCATCCGTCAAAGTAGATGCCGGTATTCAAATCCCGAAACCAGATGAATCGGAAGCCCGTGATTCCTATCGAAATCCCATCGAAGGCAACGTGGAATATATCAAAATACCCGGCGGCACCTACAAATACTCGGTTACAGGGAAAACGGTTAAGGTCCCTGAACTCTATTTCTGCAAATACCCGGTCACCAATAAACGCTTCCGCCGTTTTATCTCTTTTCTTGAAGGAAGAGAAAAGGAGTTTATTAAAGCTCTTCCACTCGATTTGTTTCAAGATAAACTTCTTCGATTTACATCTTCCATAAAAGGATACACAGATTATTTGGGAAAGGACGGCAAACAATGGCCGGGTAAACTCCGTTCCCATGATGACGATAATAAGAATTTTAACGGCGATGACCAGCCGGTGGTAAGCGTGACCTGGTATGCGGCCCGCGCCTATTGTTTCTGGCTCTCCTGCCTGGAAGCAGCCATCGGTCGCGGTGAAAAATTGGAAGATATCAAGGATATCAACCGTTTGGCTTCCATTTACCGCCTGCCCATGGAAACGGAATGGGAATGGGCCGCCGGCGGAGAGCCGGACGGCACTATCCGGGAATATCCCTGGTCTAAAGATAAGAGAGGACCCAATCCGAATCTTGCCAATTATGATGGGAATGTCGGGGCCACCACACCGGTGGGCCGTTACCCGGAGGGTGCGACACCGCATGGACTCATGGACATGGCCGGGAATGTATGGGAATGGATGGAGAATTACTACGATAAAGATGAAGTTTTTTTCGCCCTTCGCGGCGGCTCGTGGGGCAGGGGTGGGGCCAGTCTGCGCTGTTCCGCCCGCGACTGCGGCGTCCCGGATGTCGGCTTGGGCAGCTGCGGGTTTCGTGTGCTGCGCGCGTTCGCTCCCAGTCTTTAATTGATACTCTGGTAATCTGTCCATCTGAAACTCTGGATCGGCGCCGGGAGGTCAATTGGCAGTAGGCAGTTGGCAAGAAGGAAGCGAGGAAGCGAGGAAGCGGGGAATCGAGGAAGAAAAGAAGTTGAGCGGTTGAGAAGAGAAGTGAAATAAATGTTGACATCTTGCTAAAAATGATTTATATTTTCAACCAGAGGTTTAAAATGAATAATGTAATCGACATAACAGGACTTCCACCCGAAGCAAAAGAAAGCATTATCAATTTTTATGAATTTGTAAGACAGAAATACACTGAAGATAGGAAAAAAGAATTAAAATCAAGGAAAAGGCTGCTGGAAATGATGGAAAAGGGATTGTATAAACTGCCTGAGAATTTTGTCTTTAATCGAGACGAATTATATGATTCATGATGGAGAAATCTTTTATCGATACAAATATTTTTATTTATGCCTTTGAAAAAGGTGAATCAAGCAAAAAGAAAAATGCAATCGAACTTATCAAGAATGAGGATATATATTTTGTTTCAAGCATACAGGTTTTGAGTGAGTTCGTAAATGCAACGATCAAGAAAAATTTGCTCTCAAAAGATAAGGCAGTTGAAACTGCATTAATTATTGAAGAAGAATTCGAAATTATTCCTTTAGATAGAGCAGTATTCCTGAAGGGGATGGAAGTTTTCAGAGATAAAAACATTTATGTGAGCCTGTGGGACTCACTTATTATTGCCTCGGCTATTCTGAGTGAATGCAGTGTCCTTTATTCAGAAGATATGCAGCATGATTTTGTTTTTGAGGATGTAAAAATCAAGAATCCGTTTTTATAATATAGGGGGCAAGTGGATAGGCAAGTATGTACTTCATTGGGTTTCGTGTGCTGCGCGCGTTCGCTCCCAGTCATTAATCGATACTCTGATAATCTGTCCATCTGGAACTCTGGATCGGCGGGGAAAAAGAAGTTGAAAAATAATAAAATATAAAATATAATAATAACCGGATGATACAGGATGATAAATGATTAAAATAGACGATATACATAAAGCTCATAATAATGTGTTTATAAAGGCCTTCTCAGACCCGGAAAATGTGAAAGTGCTCTTAAAGATGGCCCTGCCGGAGCCGGTAAAAAATGCCATTGATTTCTCAAAAATCGAAATCGGCTTTACCACCTATGTATCGGATGATATTAAAGACTATTATTCGGACATTGTTGTGAAAACCCGGATTAAAACCGGGGACCAGGAGGAAATCAAGTTAGATATCTATATTTTAGTGGAGCATAAGTCCTCCCCGGAAAACAAGTCTTTGGTGCAAATGCTTAAATACATGTACCTGGAGTGGCAGAAAGATATCGATCAAAAGAGACCGCTGCGGGTGATAATACCCCTGGTCTTTTATCATGGGAAAGAGGTGTGGAATGTTCCCCGCTCATTTGCAGACCAATTCAATGTTAATGAAGAGATCAAAGCATTCCTGTTGAATTACAGGTATATTTTGTTTGATACCAAAGATTGGAATTTCCTGGGTGAAGCTAACCGTGAGTTAAAAGATAATGTCTTTTTATTAACTGCGCTGGTATTGCTGAAAAGTGCATATAATGAAGATATGGAGACCATTAAAGCAATATTCAGGCTCTGGTATGAGAAAGGATTCATCAAAAATAAAGAGAAGGTGATATTTTTTCTCTTGTATGTATCGTATATAAGAGATATATCATTGGAAGAATTGAAAAAAACCTTAGAGGAAAGTAATATAGCAGGAGGTGATATTATGTCAAGCCTAGCACAACGTTTGATAGAACAAGGTATAGAACAAGGGATAGAACAAGGGATAGAACAGGGAATAGAACAAGGCGCGAAAAATAACGCCAAAGAAACTGCCAGGCGGATGCTGAGTGCCGACTTCTCTATAGAAGACATCGCCAAATTCACAGGACTCACTGAACAAGAGATTAAAGAACTCATAAACTGAGAAAAAACGGGATAATCAAGAGAACGTCAGTCCCCATTATTTTTCAAAACCAAAGGCGGCGGAAAAGGAAGATAGGGGCCATTCAAATTCAGGAAAAAATTTGCCTGCCGACTTTTTTTTCATCTGGAACCCTGGATCGGCGCCGGGAAGGCAGTAGGCACTTTCCAGTTGCCGAACGATTAATTTTAGTTGCCCACAGGTTGATTTCAGTTGCCCATGAGTTAATTTCAGTTGCCAAGTGGTCAATTTCAGTTACCTCATGGTCAGTTCAAGTTACCGAATGATTAGTTTCAGTTACCGAATAGTCAGTTTTAGTTACCTATTGGTTAATTCCAGTTGCCGGTTTGTCAATTTTAGTTGCCGCATGGTTTGTTTCAGTTACCGAATAGTCAATTCAAGTTACCTGATGATTAATGTCAGTTACCGAATGATCAATTCCAGTTTCCGAACGATTCGTTTCAGTTATCGAACAGTCAATGCCAGTTTCCGAATGATTATTGTCAGTTATCGAATGATCGATGCCGGTTCCCAAATCTTAACAACAATTTGCATTTTTCCCATTAGTATGATATTAAAGACACTTACAGTGCGGTAAGCATTTACAATGCGGTAATAAGCCAGCATGTTTTACATATTGCATGTCCCACCGCATATGGTTTTTGCTTCAAGCGCAGTCTTGAAACAAACGTATAAAACTTACATAAAGGAGCAGCAAAAATGGAAATGAATAAAGGTAAGCTATTACGGCAAATCGCATCAAAGCTGAAGAACCTGAGGGAACAGTGGGGCTATGACCGGAAAGAGATGGCCGCCTATTTCGGGATTTCCAGGGCCGGTTACAGCAAAAACGAAAACGGCCAATCGTTTCCCGGTATAAAAACCCAGTTCCGGTTGTCTGAGGACCATGATATATCTATCGACTGGTTTATGTTCGACAAAGGGCCGATGCATTTTAAAGAAAAAGAAAAAATGAACGTGTTGGAGAAAAAAACAGCAGAACTGGAAGAAAACGTCCATCAACTGCAACTTGAAAAGAAGAACCTGGAACAGAGGAACAAAGAACTGGAAAAGGACCTGGCAGAAAAAAACGCCGCACTGGAAATAAGCCCGGAAGTAAAAGAATTAGTGGAGCACATGAAGAAAATCCCGCTGCTGTATCATGACGTGTTGGCCGGCTTCCAGAAATTTAAGTGGGATAACAAGGAGATGGTGGAAACCCACATGGGCCACGCGGAATCCCCGGATGAATAACTTGCGTCACGTCAAGCTTCTCAGCTTTTAAAGGATATTAATAAATTATATAAATTCTTCATGCTAACCCATTGAAAAAAATTTCATTATGAGGTATCATTATGTATCAAAGGGGACGGCGTCCCCACCCTATAGGAGTCGGTCATGACATTTGAAAGGTACCAACGGGAAAAACGTTGTTTGTTTTGCGCGTTTTTACAGAATATTAACAAAAACAGGAGGAAAATATGGCACATACGATTAATGACGAATGTATTAGCTGCGGTGCATGTGAACCAGAATGCCCGGAAGAGGCAATCTCTGCAGGTGAAGAGATATATATAATTGATCCTGAAAAATGCACCGACTGCGGGACTTGCGTCGAATTCTGCCCGGTAGAAGCCATAGAAGAACCAAAAGACTAAATTAAAAGTCAATTAAAGGAACAAGCTTCATTACATTTTTTGGCAGGTACTTTTTTCCTCTTTTTTGCATCCGTCAGCCAGGAACCTTTTTATTAGAGGCGTTGGACACTAGTTGATGCTTCTCAAAAGCTGGAGTGCCTTTTGCGCCATCCTGGTTTGGAATTCTGCCAATTCCGAAGAAGACCGCTTCTTCTGCAAAAACGTCCGGGTCATCTTTAAAATCTCCTGTTCAACCTCAAGGATTTTTGGTAAAAATCCGGTTCCCTCTGCATTGTCCAATTTGGTGAGATTCAGGTAATTCCTCCGGCTGCCGCCTTTTAAAGGCCGAATAATATCCTTGATCCGCAGCGATTCTTCCCATAATGGCGCTTTTTTTCCTTTCCAAAAAGCTTCCGGGGGCATCCCGGCCTCTACCCACAACGGCAGAGCAATAGCACAAACCGGTTCACCGGGAATTACCCACATCGTGGCCCGGGAATCTTTATCATTGGGATTTTTGTCGATAATCACCACCGCGGCAGACGTATAACGCTTGTTGATGCAATCCGCAGTAGAGATCCACAGATCCTGTTGCGCAGGTACATTTTTAAGGTCGTCAAGGCGGGGGTGCTTCACCAACACATGACCAACGTCCCGGGTAAATTGACACAGGATAGGTTCAAAAGCTACCTTTCCTGGTGAAAAGGTTTTAAAGAGTTCAGTGGCACGTTCGAAGCGAAGGTAACCAGCCCCTTTGTCGGGTTTGCCACTCCTGGCAAAATTGGTATTGACTAGGTACTTCTCAGGCGTTTGCAGCGAGTCAAAGATTTTATATCCATGGTTATGAATCTCGAAAATAACCGCTCTTCCACCGGCATCGATGACGCCGAAATTGGCAAGGCTGCCCAGGTCAGGTCCCAGGTTCGCTTTGATGAACCGTTCAAAATCTTCCACACTCCTGCAGGTCCTCAGCGCATCCGCCATAATAAAACCTTCCAGGTCCTTCATTTCATCGGACTTTTTGGGAAGGTTGTAACCCACCGTATTCATGATGGCGAAACCTACTGAATTTAACCCCGCATAACTCACCCTGCCGGAATCGGAATTGGCATTTACCAGTGCCAGGTAGCTGTAAGGACTTTCTTTTACATAAACCACCTTGTTGGACAACAAGAGGGTATCCCTGTTTTTCCACAATATCGGGGCGCCGTTGGCTGACCCCTCCGCACTAATAACCGCTGACGTACAATTCTCCTGCCGGGGCTGCGAAAAATTAAACGTACAGAAATTCGCTGTCAAAATTAGTAAACAAATTATTCTCAGGTTTTTCATCATTTTTCTATGCTCCTTTAAAAAAGGGGCTGGCTCCTTGGTAAAGGAACCAGCCCTTTTTTTAATTTGAAGGCGACTCCCGCCTCCACGGAGAACAACAAAAAATTATCAACTGAAACTTTTCTTTCCGAGTTTCAATGCCATCTATCTTATTCCAGTGTCGTCAAAAGATCCTAACCTTTAAGTTCTGCAAACTCATTTGCTTTTTCAACATAATTTTCCTTTCTGCAAATTTATGATCACGAATTATATCACAAAATAAATTACCTTTCAATATAATTATAAACAGGCTTACATTTTTTTTAATTTACCGGCAGCAGCCAATTGCTCCACTCCCCCTGCATATTATGCAATATCTTTATCTTTCTCCTGCTTTTGTTTTTGTTTTTCCTCTGTCATTTATTGTCTCCTATTGAAATATGATAATAGTTCCTTTATAATATCTAATGGCAAAAAATGATATAAAGAGCGATCTCAAGTCAAAAGCCCCCCCCTTCCTTTTACTATTATTCTTCTTCTCAGGATTTGTCAGCCTCTGCTACCAGGTAGTCTGGGTCCGGGAGTTAGCAGTTATATTTGGGAAAACCAATGCAGCGATTACTGTAGTGGTCTCCGTCTTTATGCTGGGCTTGGGTTTGGGCAGTCTTTTTTGGGGAAAAAGAAAAATAACATCCCATACGCTTGCCAACACGTTTGCCCTCCTGCAATTTGGCATTGCTGGAGGGAGTTTCATATTGCTCCTGGTTTTTCCTTATCTTTCTCAAATTTACCAGGGGTTAGTGCACCAGTTAAATCTTTCCTATACATTGATACTTATTTTTATCTTTTTCCTTTGCGCTGTACTCATGTTCATACCCACTTTTCTTATGGGGGGCACGTTCCCCATCATCTCACAACTTTACATTCGCAAGGAAGCCAGGTTGGGAAAAGGAATCGGTCTATTGTATGGTATCAATACGTTTGGAGGAATTCTAGGCGCCGGTTTGACCGGTTACTTTCTAATCGGCTGGATGGGTCAAAAGGAAACCCAATTAATAGGAATTATTATCAATATACTAATAGGAACCTGGTTTCTAAAGATGAGAGAGCCTGAGCCGGTTAGAATAGAGCCTAAAAAACAAAAAAGTATTCCCAAAAGCCCCAATTATCGTATACCACTGCAAAAATTCCTTGTCCTGGCAGCCTTCCTTACCGGTTTTGCCGGACTTGCCTATGAAATCCTTTGGACCAGGGCCCTGGCTACCTTTACTTCTAACTCCATCTATAGTTTTAGTAGTATTTTGGTGGTTTTTCTTACCGGCATTGGCATTGGCAGTTACATTTATAGTAAATTCCTATCTACCCGCACGCCATCGCTGCCCTTATTGGTGGTTCTTCAATTTATTATTTTTTTTGTAGCAGCTGTTACCGCTGTTTTTCTTAATGATATCCCCATTTTGATTAATCCTTTCAGAGGCTTATTGAAATATTCTATCCTGCGTATGGTGTTTCCCGGTTTATTTCTTTCTACTATGATCATGTTTTTACCCACCCTGCTTATGGGCATTGCTTTTCCACTTATTTGCAAAATGTATACGGACTCCCTCAGCCATTTGCGAGCCCGTATTGGAAAAATTTACTTTTACAATACCATTGGCAGTGTGGTGGGCCCGATAGCAGCCGGCTTTGTATTGATTCCCTTAGTTGGTGTGGTAAAAGGACTTATTTTTATTGCCCTGGTGAACTTCCTGCTGGCATTGTCGGGATCGTTATTTATAGAAAAAAGTGCCAAAAAGAAAAAGTGGTCACTGGCTGCTGCCATCACCTTTACTGGGGTTATGCTCTTTCCCTTTATCCTGGGGAAACCCTCACATATTCTACCCCCCTCTATTTTTCGTAATCCCCTTGAGCATCATGAGCTTAAATACTATAAAGAGACCATTGATGGTACCGTCGTGGTGGTGGAAGATAAAAAAACAGGCGTGCGAAGCTGCTATGTCAACAACAACGCTGTCTGCGGTGTCACTTACGATGCCTTAAAAGTGGTTCATTATATGGGACATTTACCCATGATCATCAATCCAAGGGCTAAAAATGCCCTGATTATCGGCTTTGGCATTGGAATAACCACCTCTGCTGTTGCTCAGCATCCGTTAGATGACATCGATTGTGTAGAAATATGCCCCGGGGTAAGGGAAGCAGCCCCACTTTTTGAAAGATTCAACCGAAAGGTCTGGCAAAATCCTAAAGTAAATTTTATTGCCGGTGACGGCAGAAACTACTTACTGGTAACCCGGAAAAAATATGACATTATTTCTTGTGATCCGGTACATCCCGGTTTGGGCAGTGGAAGTTTATACAGCAAAGAGTACTTTGATTTGTGTAAAAAGCGAATGAAACCGGGGGGAGTGATCAGTCAGTACCTCCCCTTGCATAAATTAACCCTCAATGACTTAAAAACCCTATTAACCACCTTTTATTCTGTTTTTCCTCATTCAATGGTATGGGTTGCCCAGACCCACGGTGTGCTGATCGGGTCTCCTCAAGAGTTACATTTATCATTTAATGATATCTGGGCTGTTGTCAGCCGCATCGATGATCCCTTTTTTAAGGACTCCTATTTATTGGCATCTACCCTCCTGTTGAATCAAGCGGGAATAAAAACCTTTGTAGGCAATCACGTTTTAATACATTCGGATAACCACCCTATTTTGGAGTATTTTTCTCCCCAAAGTGTTCATTCTCAGCATCACTACACCAATATTACGGAGCTGTTACGCAAGCGTCAACCTGGTGTACAATTAATTTCAGATGTACCTGAGCCGGTGCTGCTGGACAACTATATCAGGGGGCAGCCATTTTATATCCAGGGGATATTGCACCACAACCAGGGTCAAGGGGCTAAAGCATTCCGGTTGTTTCAGCAGGCACTGGCAATAAATCCCCAAAACCGGGAAATCCGTCTTTTCTATCAATACCTGAGGCAGAAATATCGTTAACCCCACTGCGTAAAAACGGGTTTAACCTGGCGCCGTAAAATTAGAATTGCTTTAGGGCAAGGATTCACCGCCAATTTTTTTTAGCCGCGAAGGCACGCGAAGAAACGCGAAGAAAAAGGCTGATACCAATGGGAAATACCCTTATGAAGCGTGGTACGATGATTGACCGTGTATGAAAAGTTTTGTGGGGGTCCAGGGGGCGGTTTTTCAAAAAGCTGGCAAGCGCCAAACTTCTCGACACCAATAAGTGTTGGGCACCCCTGGCGCTTTCTGATGGGAAGTTGTTGATTCGCGACCAAAAACAGATGAAATGTGTGATGGTGCGCTAGCGCTGGCCTCGATGTCCACATAGTTATACCGATTGTTCACAAAGTGGGGTCACGTTTAAAAGTGATTGTTTAGTCACTCCGCTGTTAAGGTATTATTTACCTGGCACCTTTTCTGGGTGCGCCACCCCGACCCTGTGCCTGAATGGGGAAGGCAACATCGACCATAGCGTTATTGCGAGTTATGGAAGGACCTGGCGGAGTCTTAGCAGCTTGGCATGCGTGGATGCCTCTTGCGCGGGAATTGGGAGGTCGGATATCGCGGAGGAACCCGATATTTAGAAGCTGGAGTAGGGGAGTCCAGCCGACAAATAAATTACCTGACACCATTATTCCCATTATTCCATTATTTTACAGCGAGGCGTCTGTCTACCTATCCGAATCGTGAGTTAAAATTTTATTCAATATCTGTTATATGCAGTTCCCATATCTCTGTATCCCCATTATCGTTTAATTGATAGTGTTTTCCACCGCAAAACCAGAACGGATAAGGGCTCCTTAAATTTCTCTCAAAAATTGAAAGATACGTTCTTTTCAGTAATTTTCCTTTCGGATCAAATATATAGAATTCCGTTTTACCGTTCTCCTTCCTGTAAGTTTTTACATACAGCTTTTTGTCTGCTAAATAGAAAATATGTATAGCAGGCAAGTAATCCGGGAATACTAAAATGCTTTTCCAATAATTGAAACGTCCCCTCATCTTACGATTTGATTTCAGATAGGCATGAGCGATGTCTTTATGTTTGTCGGTAAATTTGATTCTTTCATACTCTTGTGTTATAGAAGACAGTTTTTTCCCGCTGCTGTCAAATACATTGATTATAAAATCGGATTCCCCACAGCAGTAAATTTTATCATCACAAACCCAATAATTAAGATAGGTGGTAAAAAGATTTATACTTTTATCCACTTGCCAGAAAAACTCTCTACTAAAGATATCTTCCTTTATCCTTTTCAGATTTGAATCGTAAATATTTACTAACCTGTAACTTTTGTTGTTTTTGGTTTTTACACTGTATCCTACATATTTATTCCCAATAGGGACAAATGCCCGCCCATATTCTTTGGTTTTAATTTCGTTGATGTAGTCCCCATTTTTTTTAAAGAAATAAATTCTATCGATACTACTTATTACTAACCGATCAGGTTCGACAACCAAGAAGAGACCAATTTTGAATTCCCCCGGACCTTCCCCTTTTCTTCCGAATTTCTTAATAACTTTGAAATCTTTTCGGGATAAAATATAAATAGTTGGGAAATCGACGATATAGATTTGGGTGTCGTCTACCTTGATATCGCTTGCTTCATTTAGAAAAGGAAGCTCAACCACTTCTGCTCCAAAGGTTAAACCGTAAATAAGCAATAAAAGCGAAACGATTATAGATTTTCTCATTATACTTTCTCCTTATGTTTCATTACAATTTATTTTACCACATAAAAACGGTGACAGGCAAAAAAATAGGCAAAAAAATACTTTTTGGCATGGTTTTACGCCGTCTGTTCTCATCAAACAAAGGACATTGTTTTTAATCCTTCCAGGCAAGCCCTTCAATTTATTTATTATCAATGCTTTTTGATTTCCCGTTTTTTCTTATCAGCCCCACATCTCCCCATTGTGCCTAAATTGTGGCTATTGGCGGATTTTAACACTAAGTCGTATTGAAATTTTCTATCGATCGTCACTGCTTTCCTCAAGAAGTGCTTTCAATCTGGTCTGGAGGGTTTTCTTATCCGGTAAATATGTCTGGTATTTGGACACAAAAATGCTATTGGAAATACTCCCAAGAGCATACTCTACAAATACATCATCCTTTTCAGCAGAAAGAATAATACCCACTGGTTCATTATCGTCCTCAACGCCTTCTTCTTTTTTAAAGTAGTTCAGGTACATATTCATCTGTCCAATATCCCCATGCTCAACGAACCCAATTTTAAGATCAATCAGGACGAAACATTTTAATATCCGATGATAAAATACCAGGTCAATATAGTAATGCCGGTTATTTAACGTAATCCTATATTGACGTCCTACAAAAGTAAATCCTTTCCCTAATTCTAAAAGAAACATTTGTAGATTATCGATAATTTTTTCTTCCAGCTTCTTCTCTGAATAGCGATGATTCTCAGAGAGTCCGAGAAATTCCATTACATATGGGTCTTTTACAATATCCTTACCGGTTTCTATAATATGGCCTTTTTGAGCCAATTGAAGAACTCCCTTTTTATCTTTGCTTAATGCAATTCGTTGAAATAGGGCTGATTGAATCTGTCTTTTTAGCTCTCTGACTGACCAATTATCTTTAATACACTGTTTTTCATAAAAATTTCTTGCCAAATCGTCTGAAAGACTCAATAATAGTGTATAGTGACTCCAACTCAATTTGGCAGACACTGTCTGCCATTTTCTAAAAACCAGGTAAAATCGTCTCATATCAAGTACATTCCGACGGCTAAAACCTTTTCCATATTTCATTTTAAGGTCTTTCGAGATTCTATCCAACAACTCTGAACCATATTATGCCTTTTCTTTGCCTTGCTGTTCATATTCAACTATTTCTCTACCAATCTCCCAATACGTTTTTATCAGGATGTTGTTGACAGTAGAGTAAGCTTTTGTTCTTCCTTCGTCAAGAATGAATCCAATTCTCTCTAGCAATATTTCGTATTGACTTTTTTCGACTCGTTTATCGATACTCATTATGTATTACTCCCAATTGCTTCTTGGGATCCCATTTGAAATCAAATTTAAGCAAGAATCAAAAAATGAGTTGGAGTATTTTTCTAGCTTTTGCATCAATAAATAGGAACTAAATGTAACCTGGAATTCGATTATGAATGCTCTTTTCATAAAAGAATTATATCATTAAAACTCTTTGACTGCAAATGAGAAGCTGGCCCAAAATCCACCGCCTTTTTTTTTAATCCCCACCTTCCATCATTTTTGATGGATTTTACAAA
>WVZO01000372.1:2279-48407 GCA_011772425.1 Candidatus Aminicenantota bacterium | reverse complement strand
GAGAGAGATATTGTCGTGGGTGCTCCCATATACAAGCAAGAAATGGAGGGTGATTTCATCAATACTGTACTTCCTTTACGAAATCGGTTAGACCATCATATGACGTTTAAAGAATTGTTACTGGAGGTAAGGCAGACTCTCACCAGGGCAGCCGAGAACCAGGGTTATCCCATGGAAGTATTATTGGAAGAGTTAAATTTAGAGAATACGGAAAAGGAATTTCCTCTTTTTGATGTGGTGGTTTTGGTGGAGAATATTCACAAAAAGAGCGATATCCGGCATACCCATCCCAATATCATGTTTTCTTTTTTAAGATCTGATGGATTACTCACCGGGGAAGTGGAATTTAACCGGCTTAGGTATGAAAAAGAGACCGTTAAAAGGCTGGCCCGCCACCTGCAAAATCTGTTACATGGGGTTTTGTTAGATGTGGATATGCCGCTTGGGGACATCGATATCCTTTCAGACTCAGAGAGAAAGCAGTTGCTGTACGATTTTAACGACACGAAGTACAGGTATCCTTCCGATAAAACCATTCATGAATTATTTGAAGAGCAGGCAGAGAGAACACCGGATCATATTGCTGTAGTAGGTAAAGGGCATGGATGCATGGATGCATGGATGCATGGAAATATCTCCATTACTTACGGGGAATTGAATCAAAAAGCAGATCAGTTGGCTCATTATCTGCGTCAAAAGGGTGTTACGGAGAACCACCTGGTAGGAATCATGGTGGAAAAATCCCTGGAGATGATCATTGGCATATTAGGAATTTTGAAAGCAGGCGGCGCTTATATCCCATTGAATTCAAAAGCACCTGCTGCAAGATCAAAGTATATCCTGGATGATTGTCACGTAAGTATATTACTAACTATCCGATCTTTATCTAAAGAGATCACTTTTGAAAGAGAGATAGTATATTTAGATGATTATCCCGAATCGAAAACTTACAGTCATTTTAGAGGTGGGGGTGTATCCGCCGATACCTCTTCATTCTTAGCGAATCAATCGACAGGCGGTTCATCTGGCTTTGCCTATGTCATATTCACATCAGGTTCTACAGGAAAACCCAAAGGTGTATCTATAACTCATTCCAATCTATCGCCGCTGCTGCATTGGGGGTATCATCATTTGGGACTGAGTACAGGCGACCGAACGATTCAAAATCTGGCCTATTATTTTGATTGGTCTGTTTGGGAAATATTTATTACACTTACTGCAGGGGTTATCTTGTATATGGTTCCCGAAGAAATCGTCCTTAACCCTGGGGAGTGTATTGACTTTATGACAAAAAATGACATTACAGTGCTGCATATGACACCCAGTCAATTTCTATACCTGGTTAATGCAGCAAAGCCTCTGGAAACACTAAGATACCTATTTCTTGGAGCTGAAAAGTTAACCCATGACCTGTTGCAGCGTGCTTTTGTAGTGGTCAGTAACAATTGCCGGGTATTTAATATGTACGGTCCAACAGAAGCCACCATCATTTCATCCGTATTGGAAATCGATAGGGACGATCTCGATGAATATATAGAATTAAACGGTGTACCTATTGGAAAACCGGTGGGTAATACGGGTTTGCTGGTATTGGACAGGTATTTAAACTTATGTCCCCTTGGAGTAATAGGGGAGTTGTATATAGCAGGTGTTGGACTGGCCGCGGGGTATTTAAATAATCCCGAATTGACAGTGGAAAAATTCATAGTAAATCCCTATACTTCTCAACCCTCACCACTCACCACACAACAATCACCGATAACCACCAACCGATTGTACCGCATGTACCGCACCGGTGACCTCTCCCGCTGGCTGCCGGACGGAAATATCGAGTTCCTGGGGAGGATCGATTTCCAGGTGAAGATACGGGGGTTCCGGGTAGAGCTGGGTGAGGTAGAAGCTCAATTAATGGATCATGAGGGCATCCGGGAAGCAGTTGTCCTGGTCAAGGAGGATGCAAAGAGGGAGAAATACTTGTGTGCCTATACCGTTGCTTGTGGGACCTTTGAAAAAGCACCAAGTACCAGGGAATTAAAAGAATACCTGGTGAATAAATTGCCGGATTACATGATTCCTTCTTATTTTATCCAGGTGGAACGGATTCCTTTAACCCCTAATGGAAAAGTAGACAGGAAAGCCTTGCCTGCCCCAGAGATAAAAGCAGGAGCGGATTATACTGCCCCCAGGAATGAAATCGAGGAAAAATTGGTAGAGATATGGTCAGAGGTTTTAGGTGTAGAGCACCTAAAGATAGGTATCGATGATAATTTTTTCGAACTGGGTGGACATTCTCTGAAAGGAACCGTTTTGTTGTTCAGGATTCATAAAATGTATCATGTCCAGGTGCTGCTGGCGGAGTTGTTTAAAAGACCTACAGTCCGGGAACTAGCGGAGTATATTCTCAGTTCCAACGAGAGAATTTATGAAGCCATCGAACCCGTGCCGAAGCAGGAGTATTATCCCCAATCCCCGGCGCAAAGACGACTGTTTTTTCTGGATCAATTCGAGAATATCGGGATCAGCTATAATTTACCCGCTGTTTTTAAAATAGTCGGCCAGGTTGATATGGATAAAATGGAAAACACCTTCAGGAAATTGATCCAACGCCATGAATCCTTGAGAACGTCGTTTCACATGATCGACGGTCAGCCGGTGCAGAAGATACATGAGGAAGTAGAGTTTGAAATTGAGTCGCCCTTTGAGATTGAGGCCTTTGTTCTCCCCTTTGATTTATCAAAAGCGCCGTTAATGCGGGTTGGAATCGTTCCGCTGCCCCGGGAGGAGTGGCTGTTGGTAGTTGACATGCACCATATAATATCGGACGGGACTTCTACGGGGATATTTATAAGAGAGTTTATGTCTCTCTATGCAGGGGAAGAGTTACCCCCATTAAATATCCAGTATAAAGACTACGCTGTATGGCAGAACAGCGAAAAAAAGAGAGACCTTTTAAAAAAGCAGGAAGATTATTGGTTAGAGCAATTTACAGGAGAAATCCCTGTGCTCGATGTGTCTATAGATTGTCCCAGACCTTCAGTTCAAAGTTTTGCAGGCAGAACATTACTTTTTGAGCTTGGGAAAGAAGAAACTGCAGCGTTGAATAGGATGGCCAGGGACCAGGGAGCCACATTGTACATTTTTTTATTAGCTGTCTATACTGTTCTCTTTTCGAAATTAAGCGGCCAGGAAGACATCATAATCGGAACGTCAACGGCAGGTCGCAGGCATGCCGATTTAGAACCGATAATGGGTATGTTTATCAACACCATGGGTATAAGGAATTTCCCCAGGGGAAAGAGAACCTTCAAAGAATTCTTGCAAGAAGTTAAGGAGAGAACCCTACTGGCTTTTGAGAACCAGGATTACCAGTTTGAAGACCTGGTTGAGAGAATAGAAGTCAACCGGGATGCCAGCCGCAACCCCTTGTTCGATGTTGTATTTGTCTTACAAAATATTGAAATAACAGAGGTAGAGATACCAGGTTTGAAATTGAGCCCCTATGAATTTGAAAACAAAACGGCGAAATTTGATCTGACTCTTTGGGGATTTGAGAGGGAAGACCGCTTATCATTCTCCTTGGAGTATTGTACAAAACTTTTTAAAGAAACAACGATAGAAAGATTTATAAAATATTTTGTAAAAATAATATCGGTGGTTATCGAGAGTCCCGGGGAAAAAATAGCCGATATTGATATAATCTCAGAAGAGGAGAAGCAGCAATTGCTGTACGATTTTAACAATACTAAGGCCAATTTTCCCTCAGATAAAACCCTTCATGAGTTATTTGCAGAGCAAGTGGAAAGAAACCTGTACAATATTGCTACAGCATCCGGCCGATGTGCCCTCACCTACCGGGAATTAAATCAAAGATCCAATCAATTGGCCCATCTATTGCGGGCAAAAGGAGTGACAGCGGATACCATTGTGGCAATTATAATGGACCCTTCGCTGGAGATGATTTCCACGATACTGGCAGTTTTAAAAGCAGGAGGAACATATTTACCCATTGATCCGGCTTATCCCCCGGACAGGGTTGCCTTTATCCTGAAAGATTGTAATGCCCCCTTGCTAGTTACCAGGAACTGGATGGTTGAAAAACATTCCTTTATCTCTTTACAGGGGCTGCAAACAAAGGCAGCAGGTATGCATTTTACCGGTATTCGTCCCCCAGTTTCAGATTTTAATGATTTACCTGCTCCTGACCGGTCTCTGGTGGATTATGAGCGATACAATTGTTATATCGGCCAGGCAATGGTAAAAAATTGTATCTCTTTGCAAGCCACTCGCGGTTGTCCCTACAATTGTGCGTATTGTCATAAAATCTGGCAAAAAAAACATGTGGTTCGTTCTGCCCGTCATATTTATAATGAGGTGCGGCTCTATTATGATATGGGAGTCCGGCGCTTTGTCTTTATCGATGATATCTTCAATTTGAACAGGGAAAATACCCGGGAGTTTTTCCAGTTGATTATCGAAAACCAATTGGATGTTCACTTCTTTTTTCCCAATGGCCTGCGGGGGGACTTGCTCAGCGAAGCGGATATCGACCTGATGGTCCGGGCCGGAACCGTTAATGTCGCGCTGGCACTGGAAACCGCTTCGCCCCGGCTGCAAAAGATGATCGGTAAAAACCTAGACCTGGAAAAATTAAAAAGAAATATCGAATACTTTTGCCAAAAATACCCCCATGTCATCCTCGAGCTCTTCACCATGCACGGATTCCCCACCGAAACAGAAGAAGAAGCACTGATGACCCTGGATTTTATCAAGTCCATCAAGTGGCTGCATTTCCCTTATGTTCATATTTTAAAAATTTATCCCAATACCGATATGGCAAAAATTGCCATTGAAAATGGAATCCGGGAAAAAGATATTTTAAAGTCGGCGCACCTGGCATACCATGAATTGCCCGAAACGTTACCCTTTGAGCGAAAATTTACCTTACAGTACCAGGCAGATTTTCTCAATGAGTATTTCCTCTCAAAAGAACGGTTCCTACAGGTGCTGCCCTATCAAATGAACGTATTGACCGAAGATGAGATTGTCCAGAAGTACGACAGTTATCTCCCTGTGGAGATTCATCGGTTTTCCGATCTACTTCGATTTGTCGGTATCAGGAAAGATGAGTTGGAGGAGACCGATTGCCTTGATGAAGCATCTGTATCTATTCCCCATTTTAATAAAAAGTTGGCCGCTCATTTTGCCCAGCTGCAGCCTGAGGCAGGGGCGCTGCGGGTTTTGCTGCTGGATTTATCCCAGTTTTTCAGTGCTGAGAGCCGGATGCTTTACGATGTGGTTGAGCCTCCCCTGGGGTTGATGTACCTCTTGACCTATTTGAGTCGAAGACAGGGCAATAACGTGAAGGGCAAAATTGCCAAATCCCGGATCGATTTTGATAATTATTCGCAATTAAAATCGTTGTTGACTGAATTTAAGCCGGATGTCATCGGGATTCGTACGTTATCGTTTTATAAAGATTTCTTCCATAAGACAGTGGCAATGATCCGGCATTGGGGGATAGACGTACCCATAATTGCCGGTGGTCCTTATGCTACCAGCGAGAGTGATACTATTGTGCGGGATAGAAATGTGGACTTGGTGGTACTGGGGGAAGGCGAAATCACCTTCTGCGAAGTGATCGAGCGTATCATTGAGAACAACGGCCGGCTGCCTTCGCAAGATATCCTTGAGAAAATTCCCGGTCTTGTTTATGTTCCTACGAAGGGTGTATCCCCTAAAGCCTTTGCTAGGGAAATACTTTTCTTAGATGAAATGGATCAATCATTGGCCGGGGAATCGGAAGAGAACCTGGAGCAAACCAACCGGCCGGAAGAGACGGCCTACATCATCTACACCTCTGGTACCACAGGAAGGCCCAAAGGTGTGATGATCGAGCACTGTAACGTTGTCCGCCTGATGTTCAACGACAAATTCCAGTTTGATTTTAGCGATAAAGATATCTGGAGCCTGTTTCATTCCTACTGCTTCGACTTTTCCGTATGGGAGATGTACGGTGCCTTGCTCTACGGTGGGAAATTGGTGGTGGTGCCCCGGATAGCGGCGAGAGATACGGAGCGGTTCCTGGAGCTGTTGAAAGAGGAAGGTGTAACTGTTTTAAACCAGACACCATCAGCATTTTACCCCTTAGTCGCCGAAGAGTTGAGGCATGAGAGAAGTAACCTTGACTTAAGGTATGTGATTTTTGGTGGGGAAGCCCTTAATCCCGTTAAATTAAAAGAATGGAAAGCCAGGTACCCGGGAGTCCGGTTGATCAATATGTTCGGCATCACGGAAACCACGGTTCATGTGACCTATAAAGAGATAACAGGAAAAGAGATTGATGCCGGCATCAGCAACATCGGTAAACCTATTCCCACCTTAAGCACGTATGTATTGGATAAATATCAAAAATTGGTGCCCATTGGAGTTGCCGGCGAGTTATGTGTTGGCGGAGCCGGTGTTGCCAGGGGATATTTAAACCGCCCGGAATTGACCGCTGGAAAGTTTGTATTAGCTCATAGCTCATGGCTCATAGCTGATAGGAGGGAGAAGAGAGTAAGCAGTTCTGGAGAGCTTCCATTGAGCTATGAGCTATCAGCTATGAGCTACTTCTACAAAAGCGGAGACCTGGCTCGTTTGTTACCCGATGGCGATATAGAGTATTTAGGCCGCATCGACACCCAGGTCCAGGTCAGGGGGCACCGGGTAGAGCCCGGGGAGATCGAGAATCAACTCCTTTCTCATCATGATATAAAAGATGCTGTGGTCATAGAGCGAAAAGATAAAGGAGGAGACAGTTGTCTCTGTGCCTATATCGTGGGAGTAGACCTGGGAGCGTCTGGGGCAGAGCGTGAAGAACCGGCGTGCTGCGGTCTCGATGTCAGTGAATTACGGCATTATTTATCCCAAACACTCCCCGATTATATGATACCTTCCTTTTTTGTCTCCATAGAGAGCATACCGCTGACCCCCAACGGAAAGGTAGACAGAAAGGCGCTTCCCGCTCCTGAGATTCAAACAGGAGAAGGATATGTGGCACCTCGTAATGAATTGGAAAACAAATTGGTGGAGATATGGTCGGAAGTTTTGGCCCTGGACAAAGATAGGATCGGCATCGATGCCAATTTCTTTGAATTGGGTGGACATTCCTTGAAAGTAACGGTTATGATAGCGAAGGTCCATGAAGAACTTGGAGTAAAAGTGCCCTTAACCGAGGTATTTATCACCCCTTTCATTCGTGGACTTGCCCAATATATACATACCGCGGACAGGGAGCAGTATGCACCCCTGGAACCGGTGGGTGAAGGTGAATATTACGATGCGTCTTATGCCCAGCACCGGTTGTGGATTATTTGCCAGTTCGAGGATGAATCGACAGCTTATAATATCCCCGGTGCCTTTATTATCGAAGGAGAATTAAATATCGATGCCTGGGAATGGGCGCTTCAACAATTGGTGAACCGTCATGACGGGTTTCGGACGGCATTTATTTCTATTAATGGCGGACCCAAACAAACGATTTTAAAGCACCTGGAATTTAAGCCGGTGCATGTTGATTTGCGTGAGTTGGTCCCCGGGGAAAAAGAAGAAGAGGCAAAAAACCTGTTCACGGAAGTTGCCAATAAACCCTTTAACCTGGAGCAGGCCCCGCTCTTTCGGGTAACCCTGGCCCGATTGGAAGATGAAAGGTATTTACTTATTTTTAATATGCATCATATTGTTTCCGATGCCTGGTCCCTGGGAACACTGGTACGGGATTTTTCCGCTTTATACAATGGGTTTTCTTCCTGGGAAAATAAAGAAGGGCCGCTTTTACCGCTGCGATTCCAGTATAAGGATTATGCCGCCTGGCACAACCGGTTGGTGGAATCCGATACGTTTTCCCAGGCGGAACGTTTCTGGCTGGAAAAATTCAAAGATAAACCCAATGGTATGGAACTGCCCCTTGATCATTCCAGGAAAGCGCGGCAAACCTTTAACGGGGGGACGGTAAATTTCATGATTGACCGGGGAACGGCGTTAAAATTGAAAGCCCGCTGCCTTCAAGTGGATGCCACTCTTTTCATGGGTATATTGGCTGTATTGCATGTTTTACTGTATAAATATACCGGTCAGGCGGATATCATTATAGGTTTACCGGAGGTTGGCCGCAGGCACCCGGAATTGTATGATATTGTGGGTTTTTTTGTCAATACCCTGGTTTATCGTCATACCGTTGAGCCGGGTGAGGCATTCGCAGCGCTCCTGGAAAAAGTCAAACAGGCAGCCGTGGATTGTTACCAACACCAGGATTACCCCTTTAACATGCTGGTGGAAAAGTTGGAATTGGATAGGGACATCAGCCAATCCCCTTTATTTAATGTGATGTTGTCTCATAATAATACGGATGTGCAGGGCGGCGCTAATGAGTGGAGAATGGAAGGCGTAACTGTCCGGCCTTATGCAGAAACGGATGAGTTTAATATGAGTGTATTCGATCTCATCTTTTTCACCAGGGAGTTGGGGGAAGTGGATCATGTGGATGGTTTTATTATGTACAACAGCGATTTGTTTGACCGGTCCACTATCGAGCGGATGGCGCGGAATTTGCAAACCTTGGTGAAACACATTGTGAACAATTCCAGCCAGCCGGTCCATGCGTTAAGTTGCATTTCTCCTGACGAATATGAAACGATTATATATAAATTTAATAATAATGATTATGACTATCCCAAAAAGACGGTGCAGGAACTGTTTGAAGAGCAGGTCTTGAAATCCGCTGACGATACTGCGGTGGTGTATAATGAGAGGGAAATCTCTTATAATGATTTAAATCGCCAGGCCAATCAATTGGCCCATTACCTGAGGGAAGAATGCGGTATCCGGCCCAACCATATCGCGGCGATTGCCATTGATCGCTCCCTGGAATTGATTATTGCCATATTGGGGATATTAAAATCCGGCGGCGGTTATTTATCCATTGATCCCAATTACCCTGAGGACCGGGTTTTACATATGCTCATTGACAGCCGCTGCCGGGTGTTGATTCAAGACAAAGCCCGTCCGGAACTGTTTGGCAATTATGACGGCAGGATTTTGCATATCTTAGATGATTGGCAAACCATCGCCCGCCAGCTGGCAGAGAACCCGGAAACGGTTAACAGCATGGGGGACACCATTTATGTGATTTATACCTCCGGTTCCACCGGTACTCCCAATGGTGCGATGCTGTCGCAGGATCTTTTAGCCAACTTGATACGTTGGCAGCGTGAGAAAACCACAATTAATGATTCGCTGCGCTGTTTACAATTCACCACCACCAGTTTTTGTGTTTCTTTCCAGGAAATCATGATGACCCTGACCTCCGGCGGTCAATTGTATCTTATTGGCGAAGTGGAACGGCAGGATATCGATTATTTGATGGATTTTCTCTCCCGGAATGAAATCGAGAACCTGTATCTACCCTTTTCCTATCTCAACTTTTTATTTAACGAGTCCAACCGTTTTGGTCCCTCTTTTGAGCACAGCTTAAAACACATTATTACCGCCGGTGAGCAGTTGAAGATCACCTCGGGTTTAAAAACCTTTTTGGAGCAGAATCCCCGGGTACAATTACACAATCACTACGGTTCTTCGGAGATGCACGTGGTTACCTCGTATACCCTGGATACCGGTACTGCTTCGGTGATGCCGGTGCCCCCGGCAGGGAAACCCATTGCCAATACCAAAATCTATATCCTGGATGAGTATCGCCATCCTGTTCCCATCGGTGTATGGGGTGAGTTATGCATTGCCGGTTGTTCTGAAGTTCCAGGATACATTAATAATAAAACCTTAACCGATAAAAAACTCTTAAAGCATCCGCTGCTGCCGCCCGGTGACAATAAACGGTTGTATATCTCCGGCGATATCGGCCGCTGGCTGCCGGACGGCAATATCGAACTGAAAGGACGAAAAGATTCCCAGGTCAAAATCCGGGGGTTCCGGGTGGAACTATGTGAAATCGAAAGTAAAATACTGGCCATCGATAGGGTTAAAGACTGTGTCGTGGAAGTCAAAACCGATAAACACGGACAAAAATTCCTGGTGGCTTATGTGGTAAAAGAAAATATCGACGTATCTGAAATCAAGAGAATCATTAATGCTTATTTGCCCCAACACATGGTCCCCCAATTCATGGTGCTGGATAGTTTGCCCTTGATGCCCAACGGTAAAGTTGACCGGGAGCGGTTACCGGACCCGGAAGCAAGACAGGAATCGGTCCGGCAGGTGGATACCCGGCAAATATCCCGTTTACTGGAAGAGGGTCAATTTAAGACCATCCCCTGGCAGGGCGACGGGATTTTCTTAGATAAAGACGCCCTGGAAAACTTCCTTGCCCACCTGGCTTATATTGTAGAGGACGAGTTTTTAGGAGAACGCTTACCCCTGGCCGGTGTGGATATAGAGATGTTACCGGGTGACCGGGTTTTTGCTAGACCGCCGTCTAAGAAGGAACCGGTGCTTACCGTCCCCCGTCGGCAGATTACTGATTTTGACAGCCTGTCCATACCGGATCGTTCTTTAGTGGATTATGAAAAATACGGCAAACGCATCGGCCTGGCCATGGTCAAGCATACTATCAGTATCCAGGCCACCCGTGGGTGTCCGTATAATTGTTTGTACTGCCATAAAATCTGGCCCAAGCGCCATGTGGTACGTTCCGCCGCACATATTTTTAAGGAGCTGCAGCTTTATTACAATATGGGGTTCCGCCGGTTTGTATTCGTGGATGATATCTTTAACCTGGATGTCAAAAACAGCAAGGAATTTTTCCGCATGATTATCGATAACGGGTTAGACGTTCAGTTATTTTTCCCCAACGGTTTGCGGACAGATTTATTGACCAGGGAATACATCGACCTGATGGTAAAAGCCGGGACGGTTTCCCTGGGACTTGCCCTGGAGACCGCTTCCCCCCGGCTGCAGAAATTGATCAAAAAGAACATGAACCTGGACAAACTCCGGGAAAACGTGGAGTATTTATGTGAAAAATACCCCCGGGTGATTCTCGAACTCTTCCTGATGCACGGCTTCCCCACGGAAACCCGGGAGGAAGCCCGTATGACCCTGGATTTTCTTAAACGTTTAAAGTGGGTGGATTTTCCTTACTATCACCTGTTAAAAATCTATCCCCATACCGACATGGCAGAAATGGCCGTGCAAAACGGCATCCCGGAACAAGCCATCCTCAACTCCGCCAATCTCGCTTTTCATGAACTGCCGGAAACACTGCCCTTTGAAAAGAGTTTTACCCTGGGATGCCAGGCCGATTTTCTCAACAATTATTTCCTGTTAAAAGAGCGGCTGCTGGCGAAATTGCCTTATCAAATGAAGGTACTCACCGATGATGAAATCGTGCAGAAATACAACAGCTATTTGCCTGTTTCCATAACCACCATCGATGATTTATTGGACGTTGTGGAAATAAAGCGTGAGGAATTGGCCGGGGAGTTTCTTGATGACCGTACGTTTGCAGTGACTGGTTTGCAGGGAAAAATGAAAGAACATTTCCCCGCATCAATGGAAGATGAGAATGGGCTCCGGGTGCTGCTGCTGGATACGTCTCAATTTTTCACCCGGGAACGGGATATCCTCTATGATGGAGTTGAGCCGCCGCTGGGGTTGATGTATTTGCTTACTTATTTGCAGCAGGAATTCGGCAGCAGCGTGACCGGGAAGATTGCCAAATCCCGAATTGATTTTGACAATTTCGCGGAACTAAGAATCTTACTTGAAGAATTTCAACCGGATATGATCGGGATTCGCACCCTCACTTATTATAAAAATCTCTTTCATCAAACCGTATCATGGATTCGCCAGTGGGGATTTACCGGTCCCCTTATTGCCGGGGGACCCTATGCCACCAGCGATTATGAAACCGTCCTCCAGGATAAAAATATCGACCTGGTGGTAATGAGTGAAGGGGAAATAACCTTTGCCCAACTGATCGGCAAGATGATAGAAAATGGCGGTCAATTTCCTTTGGAAGAGGAATTAAAAACCATTGACGGTATTGCCTTTGTACCCGGCGAAAAAAGGCCTTTCCCGGGAACCGGGCAAGAAGTAGAGTACCCGGCTGCATCCTGTATTCTCCCCCGGACACAGGGACAGGTACTGGAAGCATTGGTACAGGGTGGCCCTTTAAGTCAGTTGCCTTCCTTCGGCGATGGCAGCATCGGTTTAGTGGAATTTTATAAAAAACAGGAAAGCGAACCGGGAGAAGCTTCGCTTTTTATCCGGCTGCGGGTGGACGGTTCGCTCCTGGAAGGTCAAAAGATGGCGGCCAGTCAATTGCCGCGGGATGAAACCGAAGAAAAACTGGCAGAAATATGGGCCAATGTGTTGGAGATCGAAAAGCAAAGTATCGGCATTGAAGACAATTTCTTCGAATTGGGTGGGCACTCGTTAAAAGCCACCACCATGGTCTCGCAAATCCATAAAGAATTGAACGTAAAAGTACCGCTGGTGGAGATGTTCAAGTCGCCCACTATCCGGGGGTTAGCGGATTATATCCGGGGAATGGCCCGGGAGCAGTTCACAGCCGTCGAAGCCCTGGAGAACAAAGAATACTACCCGTTATCCTCGGCGCAGCAGCGAATGTATATCCGCCAGCAACTGAAACCCGAAGATACCGGTTACAATAATCCCACGATCCTGCTGCTGGAAGGAGAATTAAATAAAAAGAAATTGGAAGAGACCTTCATGTATTTGATCCGCAGGCATGAGAGTTTGAGGACCTCTTTTGAGACGGTGGATGAGACACCGGTCCAGGTAATCCATAACAAAGTGGATTTTGAGATTGAGTTTTATGATGCAGCCGCTAAGAACGCGAAGGAACGCGAAGAGATAATTATAAGAAATTTCGTACACCCGTTTGATTTGACAAAGGCCCCCTTGATTCGTGTCGGATTGATTGAAGTAAAGGAGAAAAAACACATCGTGATGTTTGATATGCATCATATTATTACGGATGGGGTTTCGTTGCGGATATTTGCCGAAGAGTTCATGGCGTTGTACGGCGGGGAAGAATTGCCGGAGCTGCGGCTCCAATACAGGGATTTCACCCAATGGCAGAACCGGTTGTTGGCATCCGGGGAAATGGAGAAACAGGAAGCCTATTGGTTGAAGCGGTTTGCAGGGGACATACCGGTCTTGGAAATACCCACGGATTTTCCCCGGCCGTCTCTTTTGGGTGGTGAAGGCGGTAATGTCTCGTTTGAGATTGACAGCCAATTAACCGCGGCAATCAAACAAGTTGGTGCCGAAACCGATGCCACCGTGTTTATGGTGTTGTTGAGCGTATGCAATATATTGCTGGGCAAATACAGCGGCCAGGAAGATATTACTATCGGTTCCAGTATTGCCGGAAGGCGGCATGCAGACCTGGAGAATATCATCGGCATGTTTGTCAATATGCTGGCCGTGAGGAACCGGCCCGCAAAGGATAAAATCTTCCTGGATTTCTTAACAGAAGTCAGGGAAAATGCGTTTGACGCCTACAGCAACCAGGATGTCCAGTTCGACGAGCTGGTGCGAAAATTGGAACTCCAGGGAAATCCCGGTAGAAACCCCTTGTTTGATGTGGTATTTAAGCTCCAGAACATGGATATCCCGGAAATCATCATCCCGGGATTGGTTTTAAAACCTTATGGGGAATATAATGAGCCCGGGGCGCGGTTTGACCTGGTAATCGGTGCAACCGAGTCCGGGGAAAGAATTATCATGGATTTTAATTATTCCAGTGATTTATTTAAGCGGTCCACCATCGAGGATATGGCAAAACATTTTCTCGAAGTCCTGGAACAAATACTTGAGAACCCGCGGGGCCGGTTGAAAGATATCGATATATCCATGAAGTTGAGGGCGGCAAAATCCAGGGTTCAGAAAGAAGAAGCAGTCTTTGGATTTTAATATGAAAGATCAAGACAGTTCGGTTAAACGTGACTTATCCATTGCCTCGCAACGGTATGCATCGGAAGGCGATTATTGGATGAATAAGCTCTCCGGCCAGTTGGTTAAGAGTTTTTTTCCTTATGATGTGAATAAGCCTGCCCAGGAAACCCAAAAGGTGTGGGATGAGGTGAAATTCAAGTTTTCAGACGATATGTTTGCCCGGTTGATGAAGTTAAGCAATGGGTTTGACTATACCCTGCATATGATTTTTACGGCAGCGGTGGTGGTATTGCTGCATAAGTATTCACAGGATGAGAACCGGGATATTATAGTGGGTGCGCCGATTTATAAGCAAGACAGCGATGAAGAGTTTATCAATACGGTGTTGGCTGTAAGGAGCCAACTAGGGGAAGATATGACCTGCAAAGAGCTGCTGCTGGACGTGCGGCAAACCATCATGGAAGCGGATGAAAACCAGAATTATCCCCTGGAAACACTATTGTATCATTTGGATTTACCCGGTCCTGACGGTCATTTTCCCTTGTTTGATGCGGCGGTTTTGTTGGACATCATTCATGAAAGGAAATATCTCAGTGACATCGCTTTAAATATGGTTTTCTTTTTCACCCGGAAGAACGATGCCATCGAAGGGACTTTGGAATACAATCCTGCCCTGTATCATAAAACCACGGTGGAACGGATCATGAATCATTTTTTAATGGTTCAGCAGCAGATGCTGGATGATATCGATGGGAAAATATCCGGTATCCACTTGTTGACCGGGAAAGAAAAACAGCAGTTGTTGGAAGAATTTAACGACACTGCGTTGGCATACCCGAAACATAAAACCCTTATCGATCTGTTTGCGGACCAGGTATCTGGAACGCCTGACGGCGTTTCTGTAGTTGGCAGTTGGCAGTTGGCAGTTGGCAAGGGGGAAAGGGTCGGTGAAGTGGTGCAGTTAACATATAAGCAATTGAATCAAAAGTCGGATCAATTAGCCTATATGTTAAAGGAAAAAGGTGTCCTGGCGGACGATATTGTGGCAATTATGGTAGAACGTTCCGTGGAGATGATTATAGGAATCATTGGTATCATCAAGGCTGGCGGTGCCTATTTGCCCATTGATCCCGATTATACCCGGGAACGCATCGATTACATAATAAAAGACAGCAAAGCAGGGGTTTTGGTGAGTGAGTTGAGTGAGGTAAGTAAGGTGAGTGGGGAGATTGAAGTGGTTAAACCCAGTGAACTGAGCGAGGAACTCCCCACTCACCTTACTCACCTTACTCACCTTACTCACCCTACTCAACTATGTTACGTTCTTTACACTTCCGGTTCTACTAGTGAACCTAAGGCAGCCATGATCCGGCACGGCAATGTACATAATCTTATTTTAGGATTAAATCAGTGCATTTACCGGCAATATGGTGAGGGTTTAAAGGTGGCGTTGGTTTCACCTTATTATTTTGATGCGTCGGTAAAGCAGATATTTGGGGCGCTGCTGCTGGGGCATTGTTTACACATTGTACCGGAGAATGTTCGTGTTGACGGCGGGCTTTTAATGGATTATTTTGCCGTGCACTGCATCAATGTTTCCGACGGCACACCCACGCACCTGCGGCTGCTGTTGGAAAGTTGTATGACCAATACATTTCCATTTTTTGTCAGGCATTTTATTATCGGTGGGGAAGCGTTGCCGAAGAAAGTGGTAGAGGATTTTTTTAACCGGTTTGACGGTAGGACGCCGAAAATTACCAATATCTATGGTGTGACCGAATGTGCCGTGGATTCTACTTTTTATGAAATATCCAATGAAAAGCTTCATGCCTATGATACGTTTCCCATTGGTAAGCCCATGCCCAATTCGGTCCTATATATTTTGGACCGGGAAGACAGACCGCAGCCCGTGGGCATTGTGGGGGAATTATGTATCGCGGGCGACGGTGTTGGGCAGGGTTATATGAATAGACCTGAACTGACGGCTGAAAAATTTGTCGATTATAAGTCCCATATGTCCTATAGGACCTATAGCTCCTACAAAACCGGAGACCTGGCCCGTTGGCTGGAGGAGGGTAACATAGAATTTGCCGGGAGAATTGATCACCAGGTTAAAATCAGGGGTTACCGGTTGGAATTGGGTGAAATTGAGAACCGGCTGCTGCGCTATGAGAAATTAAAAGATGCTGTGGTAGTGGCAAGGGCTGATAGAAACGGGGATTCTTTCTTGTGTGCTTATGTGGTATGGAAGATGGAAAATGGGGATGCGGCGGAATTAAGGGCCTATTTATCGAGGTTTATACCGGATTACATGATACCTGCTCATTTTATCCACCTGGAAGAGGTGCCTTTGACTGCTAATGGAAAAGTGAACCGACGGGCGTTGCCTGAGCCGGAGATCACGGTGCAGGGTGTTTATATTGCACCTCGCGACAGTGTGGAGGAGAAATTGGTGGAAATATGGTCGGGGCTGCTGGACATCGGCTGTGACCGGCTCAGCATTGATGCTAATTTTTTTGAATTGGGCGGTCATTCCTTAAAAGCCACTATTCTTATTGCCAAAATTCATAAAGTTTTTGATACCCGCATACCTTTGCAAGCGATATTTGAAAACCCTACAGTGAGGGGAATATCCGGTTATATAAAACATAGTGTGAGAGATCAATTTGCTTCTATCCGGCCGGTGGAAGAAAGAGAGTATTATACTTTATCCTCGGCTCAAAAACGATTATACGTGGTCCAGGAGATGGACCTGGACATTGCCACTTATACCACATTGATGATTGTATTATTGGAGGGGGACGTGGACGCGGCTCGATTGAGAGGTGTGTTTTTGGAGCTTTTGCGGAGGCATGAGAGCTTAAGGACCTGGTTTGAGGTTATAGGTGGTGAGCCCAGGCAGAGGATTTCCCGGCAGGTGTCTTTTGAGCTGGAGGAGCACCGGATGACAGAGGCGGAAGGCATTGAGTTTGCGCGGGAAGCTTTTTCCAGGCCGTTTGTTTTATCTCAGCCCCCGCTGCTGCGGGTTGGGTTGATAGAAATCAAAAAAAGTCGGCACATCATGGTAATCAGCATTCATCATATTATTGCAGACGGCGCCTCTGTGGCACTATTGATGAGGGAGTTCATGCGGTTGTATGAAGGGGAACCATTATCGTTGCTGCGGTTAAGATACGTGGATTATTCCCATTGGCATAATAGTGAGGAACAACAGGAATGGATGAAGAAGCAGGAGCAGTACTGGCTCAAGCAGTTTGAACCAGCGGCCCCGAAGCTGTTTTTGCCCACGGATTTTCCCAGGCCGGCGCTGTGGAGCTTTGCCGGCAGCAGTATCGAGTTTCGCATCGGTAGTGAAGAAACCCGCAAAATAAAAGAACTGGTCTTTCAAGAAGACGTTACCATGTATATGTTTTTGCTGGCTGTATTTAATGTATTCTTATTTAAAATTACCGGGCAGGAAGATATCCTGGTAGGCACACCTGTTGCCAACCGCAGGCATGCGGACCTGGAGCCCATTGTGGGTATGTTTGCCAATATTGTGGTGATGAGAAATGCTCCCCAACGTGATCGATCGTTTCGATCTTTTTTGCATGAAGCCAGGAAAAAAACATTGGCGGCTTTTGATAACCAGGACTATCAATTTGAGGATTTAGTTGACCGGGTAATGGCAGAAAAGGACATTGCCCGTCATTCGTTATTTGATGTATTATTTTCGCTGCAAAATATGGGATTTCCTTCTGTGCGCTTAAGCAATTTGCAGGTGACGCCGGTAGATCATACCCTTTGGGCATCGCGTGCAGACCTGGTATTTGTTGCTTTTGAAGACAGTGATGGGTCGCAAATCCATGTGCTGGTGGAATACAGCACCAAATTGTTTAAACCGGGAACCATCCGTTTGTTTATCACGATTTTTAACGAAGTCCTTGCCGCGGTCCTGGAGGATGCGGGTAGACGCTTACAGGATATCGAGGTCTCTGGCGGCGATTGGGAAGAGAGAAGAAAAGAATACCTGGACAGGGAAAAGGAGCGTGAGGAAGCGTATAAGCAGGAGGATTATATTCCTCCCCGGGACCCCTGCCAGGAGAAACTGGCAGTCATCTGGTCGGATATATTAAAAAAGGAAAAAGAGAGCATCGGTATTGACACTGATTTTTTTAAGATTGGGGGGAATTCCTTAAAAGCCAGTACCCTGGTGGCGCGGATTCACCAGGAGTTTGAAGTCAGGATTCCTTTGAAAGCGATGTTTGCTTCTCCCACGATACGGCAATTGGCCCAAATGATGGCAAAAGCTGAAAAAGAAAAATATATCGCCGTGGAAGCAGCCGAGAAAAAAGAGTACTATAGTTTGTCGTCGGCCCAGATGAGACTGTTCATCCTGGACCAGCAAGGAAGTCCCAATACCGCCTATAATACTAGCTCAGCAGTAAAGATAACCGGACCGTTGAATAGGGATACCCTGGAGCAAACCTTTTATGCCCTGCTCAGGAGACATGAAAGTTTGCGCACCTCTTTTCATTGGCTAAAAGGAGAACCCCTGCAAATAGCTGCGGAAGAACCGCGATTTAACCTGGAATATTTTGATTTGACCGGGGATAAAAACCTGGAACAGGTGATAAAAGACTTTGTCAGACCCTTTGATTTAAGTCAACCCCCTTTATTCCGGGTAGGATTGATTAAACTTTGGCACCGGGAACATGAACATTTGCTGGTAGTGGATATGCATCATATTATTTCCGACGGCGTCTCCATAGATATCCTGGTAAAAGAGTTTCTCCATTTGGTTGGCGGAAAAGAACTCCCGGGATTACGGGTTCAATACAAAGATTTTTCCCAATGGGAAAAGCGGTTTTTTGCCGGCCCTGTGTTTCAACAGCAGGAAAAATCCTGGTTGGAAACCTTAAGCGGTGAACTCCCCCATTTGCAAATGCCCCTTGATTTTAGAAGACCTGAAAAGCAAACCTTTATTGGTAAATATGTTCCCTTTACCATTCCCGGGGAAGTCGCGGAAAAGTTAAATATACTGGCGGAAGAGAGCAATGTTACCCTCAATATCCTGTTTTTATCGATTTATTTCCTGCTTCTTTACAAGTACAGTAACCAGGAAGATATCATTGTGGCTTCAGTGGTAAGCGGAAGAAATCATGCGGACCTGGAACATGTCATCGGCATGTTTGCCAATTCGCTGCCCCTCAGGAACCGCATTGATCCCGGCAGTACCTTTTTGGAGTTTTTGGTGTCTTCGGGTCAGCGGGTCCTGGCTGCCTATGAAAACCGGGATTATCCCCTGGAGAAAATGATAGACCTGTTGAATATTCCTGTCGATTTTTCCAGGAATCCTATCTTTGACACCATGTTAGCGTTTCATAATGAATTAAACCCATTGGATTCCGGTCACCTGGAAATAGCCGGTTTGGAATTTACCGCTTATCCGTTAAACCGCGAAGCAGCGAAATTTGATTTTAAGATGGATGTGGTTATGGGCAGCGCAGGGGAGTTGGCCTGTTCCCTGGAATATAACACCCATCTATTTAAAGAAGAAACAAGCCTGGGCTTTATCCGGCATTTTCAACGCCTCATCGATGAGGTATTGGCAAAACCGGGACAGAAAATAGTTGATATCGACATATTTACAGAAGAAGAAAAATTGGAATTATCCGGGAAGAGGAAACTCAATACCCCGGCAAAAAAGAAATCACTTCGCCTGGTGGTCAGTGCCACATTTACTTCGGAGCCCATCGAGGACTACATATTATGGTGGGGAGAACAGTTCGGCCTGGACATTGATCTGGTCTTTGCGTCTTACAACCAGGTATTCCAGGAGTTATTGGACGAAGAGAGCCTGTTATCCTCAAACAGGGGAATCAACCTGTTATTGATTCGTTTTGAAGATTGGATTCGTGACCTGGATGAAGGGGATGAGGTCAAATGCAGTAAGCTGGAAAGAGATTTCCAGGATTTGACCCGGATAATAACAAATAAAGAAACAGTATCTCCCTATATTGTGGGTTTATTTCCCGTATCCACTCATCTTTCATTGAGCCGGGTCCTGAAGGATTACCTGGAAGACTTGAACCGGCGCTGGAAAAAGCTGGTGGAAGAGACTAAAAATTTCTATGCCCTGGATTTTACGCAGTTGGAGAAGACTTTTCAGGTGGGTGAGGTCTTTGATCTCCTCATGGACAAAGAGGGGCATTTGCCTTTTACTCATGAATATTATGCTGCATCAGGCACCCGGATTGCCCGGGAGGTATGTGCCTTAATCAATCCCCCCTTTAAAGTGATAGTGCTGGATTGTGATAATACGTTGTGGAAAGGGGTCTGCGGTGAAGACGGTGCATTGGGAGTAAAAGTGGAACTGCCTTATCTTCACCTGCAGCGCCTGATGCTGCAAAAATATGATCAGGGAATGTTATTGGCCCTGTGCAGCAAGAATAACGAAGCCGATGTCCGTGAGGTTTTTGACAGGAATCCCGGGATGCTTTTAAAGGAAGAGCATTTTGTAGACTGGAAGATTAATTGGCAGCCCAAATCGAGGAATCTCAAGGAATTGGCCCGGGATTTAAATCTTGGCATCGATAGTTTTGTATTTATCGATGACAGCCCGGTGGAATGTGCGGAGGTGATGTCCAACTGCCCGGAGGTATTAACCCTGTGTTTACCTGGTGATGCGGACAGCATACCGGTTTTCCTGGAGCATGTCTGGGCATTGGATAAAGTGATGGTAACACCTGAAGATAAGCAGCGAACCCGCATGNNTGACGGTAACATCTGAAGATAAGCAGCGAACCCGCATGTACCGGGCGGAAAAGGAACGCCGGCAAGCCAGGGAAGACACCCTGTCCTTAAATGATTACCTCAGCCGGTTGGAACTTAAAACCGGTTTTAATACCATGAACCCGGACCAGGTGGGCCGGGTATCCCAGTTAACCCAGCGGACCAACCAATTTAATCTAAGCACCATACGCCGGGAAGAAGGTGAAATTATCGCGTTATCGAGACGTCCGCGTACCCGCTGCTGGGTGGTGGAAGTTTGTGACCGGTTCGGGGACTACGGGTTGGTGGGCGTGGTGATAACTATAGAGAAAGACGATCATTTGTTTATCGACACTTTCCTGCTCAGCTGCCGGGTCCTGGGAAGGGGCGTGGAACAGGCCATATTGGTCTGTCTGAAAAAATATTGCCGGGAGTGCGGGTTGACCCAATTAAAAGCCGATTATTACCCCACCCCTAAAAATAAACCCTTTTACGAATTTTTACAGCGAACCTGGAACAAAGAGCAGGAAGAGGAAGACCATACCACCTACAGTTTAAAAACCGAACAAATCCCGGAAACCCAGGAATTCGGTGAACTCTACTACCAGGCCGCCTTTCCAGAGGAATTAAACCAGGAACCCCAGGAAACCATAGATATCCTGGCGGACCACACGGCTGTTGCGGTGGTGGATATCCGGGAGGCTGTATCTGATTATCGTAACCTGGGCTATACCTGCGGTGATATCATCATAGATCCGCTGCAAAAGGTAAAACTGGTCATGTGTCATCAATCCGGCTTTGATTCTATTGAACTGGTATCTCCCCTGGACCGTCAATCTCCCACTGCTTACGTTGTAGAACAAAATGGAGATATCCCTTATCACCCCTGTTACCGGGTACGGGATATCCGGCAAATCTTAACGGGCTTGGAACAGGAAGGTATTGCTTTTGAAATCGTGAGCGAAACAAAACCTGCCGTATTGTTCGATAATAAAGATGTTATATTTATCCAGGTCCGGCATGTGGGTCTGGTGGAATTCCTGGAGCACAGGGATGGGGATTTTAACGTAAATGTGAATGCCGGAGAAGAAACCAGGCACAATGCGCTGCAAATCGTTGTGGCAGACGCTGAAGCGGCATTGAAATTTTATAAATACCTGGGCTATTCGGTCATCAAGACCATCAATGATGGAAAACAGGTAACCGTCACGCTAACCAAAAGCGGGGCCGGTTATATAGATTTGATTGTTCCCGGGCCAACCGCAGTGGAAGAGCGCCAATTTCTCGACCAAAACGGTCCTCATCCGTTCCGGTTGGTCTTTTTTGGTTTATCACCAAAAAACATGGAAAATCCTGCCCCTGCTCACTATATCCTGTTTCAATCACGGGAACAGGAATACAAACAGCCTGATGAAAAGCAAGCGATTTCAATATCTCATCACCAATGGGACGTATACGGCCTTGACCAGGACAACCTGCTGCATAAAAATCACCTGCTGCCTCTCCGGTACTTTACGGCAGCGAAATTACTGACGCTGCCCCTTTTTAAAGTCAGGCAGCCGCGATTAGAAACCGTTGAATACCAGGAACCGCGCAGTGAACTGGAAGTCCGGTTGGTTAACCTGTGGAAAGAAATATTAAGAATAGAGATATTAGGAATCAACACCTCTTTCTTTAAAGCCGGGGGTAATTCTCTTAAAGCCGTTATGATGTTGTCAAAAATAGAAAAGGAGCTGGATGCCGCATTAAGTTTAAGAGAGGTATTTAACCATCCCACCGTCAAAAAGCTGGCCTTATATATTGAAAATAATAGTAGAAAAAGCGAATTTTCCACTCTAAAACCGGCAGAGAAAAGAGACAGGTATCCATTATCAGCGGCCCAAAAAAGATTGTATTTCCTGCAATTGATGAACCCGGAGGATACCACGTATAATATCCCCATAACCCTGCAATTGCAAGGGAGCATCGATATAGAGTTAATGGAAGAGGCGTATCGAAAGCTGGTGCAGCGGCATGAGAGTTTGAGAACCTCGTTCCGGGTGGTGGATGGGGACCCGGTGCAGCTGATCCGTGACCGGGTAGAATTTAAAATTGAATATTTTAATTTAGCCACGAAGGACACGAAGGAACACGAAGAACATGAAGAAGCAAAGGATATTATTTCCTCTTTCCTTCGGCCCTTTGATTTAGCGAAGGCGCCCTTGATGCGGGTAGGATTAATAAAAACCGGTTGGGATGAACATGTGTTTATCGTGGACATGCATCATATCGTAACGGATGGGATTTCTATACTCTTACTGGTCAGCGAGTTCTTGACCCTGTACAACGGTGGTAAGGAGGAATCGTTACCGGGAATTGCTATCCGGTACAGGGATTACTGTTTATGGCAAGACAACCTTCTTCAACGGGAAATAATGAAAAAACAGGAAGTTTATTGGTTAGAGAAATTCAAGGGGGACATACCGGTACTGAGGCTGCCAACGGATTACCCCCGGCCTGAGATAAAAAGTAATAAAGGCGCTTATGCAGGTTTTGAAATTGAGCCTGGTACGGCGGAAAAATTAAGGGCGCTGGCAATAAAAGAAGATGCCACCATGTTCATGGTGATACTTACCATATTCGATATCCTGCTGTTTAAGTTGAGTCGCCAGGAAGATATCATCGTGGGAACCGTCACTGCCGGACGCAGGCATCAAGATTTAGAAAATATCGTGGGAATGTTTGTCAATACACTGGTTTTGAGAAACTATCCCAAAGATGAAAAATCCTTTAGCCAATGCTTAAAGGAAGTTAGGGAAACAACCCTGGAAGCCTTTGACAACCAGGATTACCAGTTTGAAGACCTGGTGGGAAATGTGCTGGAAAAAAGGGACCCCGGCCGAAATCCCCTGTTTGATGTGATGTTTATGTTTGGAGACCTGGACATCATAAGTATTCCGCAATTTTCAACTATATCTGCAATTGGAAATAAGACAGCGGTGCCGGAGGAAAGCGGTTTGAACGTACAACCCTATCGGTCAGGACGCGCGATAGCCAAGTTCGATATGCTTTTTACCGGTACGGATACCGGTGAAAAATTGGTCTTCTCTATCGGGTACTGCACGGATCTCTTTAAAAAAGAAACCATCGAGAGATTTATGACGTATTTTAAGGAAATTGTGTCGGAAGTGAAGGACAATGAATCGATTTTATTAAAGGATATTTCCATATCTCATAACCTGGTCATGGCAAAATCGAACCTTTACCTGGACCAGGAAAGTGATTTTGAATTTTAGAAAAATAAGGGAGTTATAAATATGCTGGATAGAAGTTTTTCAGACAGGTTAGCACTGGCTGCTGCTCAAAATATCAAGGAACGCGATTACTGGCTGAGTCAATTGTCCGGGGAGCTGGTAAAAGCCACATTCCCATATGATTATAAAAAAGAAGAACATCAACGATCCGTTAGGGAACAGGTGGAATTCCGGTTCTCTGAAACGCTTTTTGAAAAGATAATGAAGTTAAGTAATGGAAAAGATGTAAAACTCCATATGATCCTGGTAACGGGATTGTTTATTTTGCTGCATAAATATAGCAATGGCGACACCTCCCGGAGCGATATTATGGTGGGATCGCCTATATTAACACAAGAAATTGATAGTGAATTTATCAATAGGGTCCTGGTATTCAGGAACCCGGTGGAAGATCATGTCACCTTTAAAGAGCTGCTGCTGCAAGTAAGGGAAACCATAATCCAGACCAATGAAAATCAAAATTACCCCATGGAAATCCTCCTGGAACAGTTAGGCCTGCCCGCTGCCGGCAGGGAGTTTCCTTTATTTGACGTGGTCATTTTGCTTGAGAGTCTTCACGATAAACGGTATATAGAGGATATTCAATACAACATGTTGTTTTCTTTTTCCAGGACAGGAGATTGTGTCAAAGGTTTCCTGGAGTATAATTCATTGTTGTACCATGAACGTACGGTAAAACGAATTACCCGTCATTACATGCATGTATTGGACCAGGTTCTTGCGGATGTAAACAGGCAAATATCCCGGATCGATTTATTGACGGAGGATGAAAGGCAGCAGGTATTATTTGATTTTAATGACAAAGAAACGGAATATCCGCAGGATAAAACCATCCATGAACTGTTTGAAGAACAGGCAGAGAGAACACCTGACGGCGTGGCTTTAGTTGGCAGTTGGCAGTTGGCAGTTGGCAAAAGAGAGAGAATCGAAGAACACATTCAATTCACTTACCGGGAATTAAATCGGAAATCCAATCAACTGGCCCATTTATTAAGAGAGAAAGGAGTTCGGCCCGACACCATCGTAGGAATCATGGTGGAACCTTGTATTGAAATGTTTATCGGGATTCTGGGCATATTAAAATCAGGCGGTGTTTATTTGCCCATCGACCCGGATTATCCGCAGGATACTGTTATTCAATTGGCCTCTTTTGCCTTTGATGTGTTTGTGGAAGAAGTATTTCCCATTTTATTAAGGGGCGGGAAAATCCTCATTCCCCATTTATCCCAATTGGTGGATATGAATTTATTATCCTGTTTAATTCTTAAGCAGGCTGTGAGTATCATTGATTGCACACCGTTGTTATTGAATGAGTTTAATAAATTTAATGGGGATAACCGCCTGGGAAATGTAAGGCTCTTCATCAGCGGTGGAGATGTGTTAAAGAGAGAGTATGTGGACAATCTTTTAAAAATTGAAAACGCAAAGGTTTATAATACCTATGGTCCCACGGAAAGCACTATATGTGCAGCCTATTATGATTATACGCAGTCGGGTAAGGCGGACTCTTTCTTTTCCATTCCCATCGGTACCCCCGTATCCAATTACCGGATTTATATCCTGGATAGAAATGGCAGTCCGGTACCCATAGGTGTAACCGGTGAATTATGTGTATCCGGTGCAGGGATCACGAGGGGATATTTGAACCGACCGGAATTAACCGCGGAGAAGTTTATAGAATATAGGTCCTATAAGACCTATAGGACCTATAGATCCTACAAAACCGGGGACCTGGCTCGTTGGTTGGAGGATGGAAACATTGAATTTTCAGGCAGGATTGACCACCAGGTAAAAATAAGAGGATTTCGCATTGAATTGGGAGAAATCGAGAATCATTTGTGTGGTTATGAAGGTGTAAAAGAGGCAGTGGTAACAGCCCGAGGCGATGAAACCGGTGATAAGTATCTCTGTGCTTATATTGTGTCTGGTAATGGGGGTATGAATTTCTCTAAAGTGAGGGAATATTTGTTAAGGCATTTACCTGCTTATATGGTACCGGCGCATTTTGTACTTATTGATGATATCCCCTTAAACCGGAACGGCAAAGTGGACCGGAAGCGTTTACCTGTACCGGAAGTTATCTCTGCCAAAGAATATGTGCCTCCCCGGACAGCGATAGAAAAACAACTAACAAACATATATTCTGAAATATTGCAATTTGAGAAGGAGAAAATCGGTGTTAATGATGATTTCTTTGAATTAGGAGGAAACTCACTGCGATTGATAAAACTAACCACAAGGATACATGAGGTTTTCAACACTCGCATGCCCATGACGCAGATATTTAGAAATTCTACCATAAAGCAAATATCGAACCATATTTTAGGTAGTAAAATCACCGGAGACGAGGAAGAAAACCCGGTATTACTTAATAAAAAGAAGGAGAAAAGCATATTTTGCTTTCCCCCAGCCATCGGGTATGGCCTGGCTTATATGGAATTTGCTGCTTTCCTGGAAGACTATTCTGTTTATGCGTTTAACTTTATCGAAGAGATGGAAAAGTATATCGATGCGATCCTTCGGATTCAACCGGAGGGTCCCTTTGTATTATTGGGGTATTCGGCAGGTGGCAAATTGTGTTTGAAAGCAGCGAATTTATTGGAAAAAAAAGGGTATAACGTATCCCATCTTATTTTGGTGGAATGTTACCTGGACGTGGATAGGGTCAAGTCAGAGGGTTTCGAGGATAGAGCCAGGAAATATTTTAATGATTTTAGAAATGCTCTAATAGAGCTGAAAGGTGAGTTTATGACAGAGAAAGCATTGAGAAGGGTAAAAAATTATCAAACCTTTTTTGCCCGTCTGGATGATTTTGAACCCGTTGATGCGCCGATTCATTTTATAAAAGCGGAAGATAAAGCGGAAATGAGTGAACCATTGGGGTGGGAAAGGTTAACCACTAAAGAATATCGTGTTTACAATGGATTCGGAAAGCACGAAGACATGTTAAGTCCCGCATATGTTGAAAGAAATGCGGAAGTTATTCGGAAAATATTAGATTGATATCGGGCCTGGAGAGAAAGTAACATTTTTATATATATTTTTGAAAATCCTTGACAATAGAGGTTGTAAATTTGTGGAGAAGTTACATGTTTATGGATTTACAACCAGCTCTTGTTTTGATATAAGTTGTTTGGACTCGCTCCCCCAAATTAGTTTCCCATTTTTCCATATTGGTTGAGAAAAATTCAGTGGCGGAAGCCTAAATTGGAGTAAAAGAAATATGAAGCAAAATATTCTTTTGGCACTGCTTCCCTTTTGGGAACCGCAAATTCCACCAATGGGCCTTGCCTGTCTCAAGGGGTATCTTGAGAAATTCGGCTGCAGGGTGCAAACCTTTGATGCCAATATTAAAGAGGAATTTAACGATATTTATCAACAATATTTCGATTGTTTGCAGGAGGGTATACCGGAAGATAAGCGGGGAAATTTTCACAATATCGGCCAGGAGGTTTTACGAAACCATATGATGGCCCATCTCAATTATACCGATGAGAAAGCATACCTGGAACTGGTAAAGATTTTGGTTTACAGTACCTTTTATATTACTATTGACGAAGATACGGTTCATTCGTTAAACCGGGTTGTTGAAGATTTTTACCGCTGCCTGGAAACGTATTTTCTTGAACTGCTGGGCAATGGTAACATCGATGTGCTGGGTTTGTCTGTGTTCAAAGGAAATCTCCCGGCGTCGATGTTTGCTTTCCGGTTAGCCAGGGAGAAATATCCACATATCCGGACAGTAATGGGAGGCGCTGTATTTGCCGGGACATTGACAAAGGGAAGTCCCAATTTTACGAATTTCCTGGAGAAAACCGGGGATTATATCGACAAGATAATTGTTGGCGAGGGGGAAGTTTTATTTTTGCAATTATTGCAAGGTAAGCTGGATGATTCCCAACGAGTTTATACCATAGAAGATATAAACAATGAGGCACTGGATTTATCTGGGGTGGGGCTGCCGGATTTTTCTAACCTGGAGCTTGAATTTTATCCCAATATGGCTGCTTATACGTCGCGAAGTTGTCCGTACCAGTGCAGTTTTTGTACGGAAACCGTTTACTGGGGTAAATACCGGAAAAAGTCTCCGCAGCAGGTGGTTGAGGAATTAAAGCAGTTGTATGAAACCTACAGGTACCAGTTGTTTTTGATGTGCGATTCGCTGTTAAACCCGACGATAACGGACCTGGCCGAAGCACTCATAGAAGCGGATATGTCTATTTATTGGGATGGTTATCTGCGGGTGGACAGCCATGCCTGTGATGCGGAAAAGGTAATGGTTTGGCGGCGGGGTGGTTTTTACCGGGCGCGGTTGGGTGTGGAAAGCGGTTCCCAGCATGTATTGGAACTGATGGGAAAAAAAATAACCCCTGAAGAGATGAAAACAGCAATCATTAACCTTGCCAGTGCCGGTATTAAAACCACCACCTATTGGGTTATCGGTCATCCCGGTGAAACCGGGGAAGATTTCCGGCAAACATTGGATATTATCGAAGAGCTTAAAGACAGTATTTACGAGGCCTGGTGCAGTCCGTTTTATTATTATTTATCCGGCCAGGTGCATTCCCACTATGATCCCTGGGTCAAAAACAGCCGGTTGTTATATCCTGAAGAAGCCGCGGATATGTTGATTGCCCAGACCTGGATTGTGGACAGTGATCCGCCCCGCGAAGAAGTCTATAAAAGGGTGAACCAATTCGTCCGGCACTGTGAACGGTTGGCGATTCCTAACCCTTACAGTATGCTTGATTTCTACAAAGCAGATGAACGCTGGCAGCAACTGCATAGAAATGCGGTACCCTCTATCGTGGAGTTTGAAAATCGAGATAAAATTATCGATGAGAATAAACGGGTGAAAAAGCTGGTAACTGCCACCCGTAAGCTAACCCAGGATATGGATTTTGGTTTCTAAGAGCCTGTCCGAGAATTAATTACAGGCATTGTTCCGCTGTCATTTGACATTTGCTCAATAATGGGAAAGGGAAGGAATAATGAGGAACAATAATTATCCGGATAATTTAGAGATTGTGGCCAATCAAAAAATTAAGGAAAAAAAATATTGGCTGGAAAAATTATCCGGTGAATGGACCAAAAGTAGTTTCCCTTACAGCTTTAAAAAGGAAAAACAAGGTCAGCTGATGGCTCTTCAGCCATGGAAGTTCAGTTTTTCTAAGGAGCTTTTTCACCAGTTAATGAAATTAAGTGCTGGAACGGACGTTAGACTGTATATCGTTTTAGCAGCCGGATTGGTGGTTCTTATTAGTAAATATACAGGCAGCAGTGATATCATTATTGGTTCTCCGATTTATAAACAGGATATAAACAGCAAATTTGTCAATACGGTGCTGGTATTAAGAAATCAACTGCGGCACCATGTGACATTTAAGGAATTATTATTACAGGTCAGGCAAACCATTATTGAGGCCAATGACAATTGCAATTACCCGGTTGCAATATTGGCGAAACAATTAGGTAGGTCTTATCGGGAAAGAGATTATTTTCCCTTATTTGATATGGTGATTTTATTGGAAAATATTCACGAAAAGACGTATATTCAGCATATTAATTGTAATATAAGATTTTTTTTCAAACGAACAGGAGAAGGGATTGAAGGTGTACTGGAATATAACCCATTATTATATGATAGATGGACCATTGAAAAAATTATCCATCATTTTATGCACGTGTTTCAACATGTGCTGGTTAATTTGGATGTAAAGATATCCGGGATAGAGATCCTGTCGGCGGACGAAAAGAAGCACATATTAGAAGATTTTAATAAGACCGCCTCACCGTACCCCAAAGATAAAACCATCCATGAACTGTTTGCGGAACAGGCGGAGAAAAAACCTGACGGCGTTGCCGTAATTGGCGAAGAGCAAATTGTAGGGGCACAGGGCGCTGTGCCTTTACAGGGAATTCATCTGACGTATGGAGAATTAAACAAAAAATCCAATCAATTGGCAGAGGTTTTAAGAGAAAAAGGCGTCCTGACGGACGATATTGTTGCAATTATGGTGGAGCGTTCCATTGAAATGATTATTGGAATTTTGGGGATATTGAAAGCGGGTGGTGCCTATTTGCCCATTGATCCGGGATGCCCGGAAGAGCGAAAACAATACATGTTAGCTGATAGTGGTGCCAGGGTTTTGGTGAGTGAGTTGAGTGAGGTGAGTATGGTAAGTGAGGGAACTGAGGTTGTTACTCACCTTACTCACCCTACTCACCTATGTTACATCATCTACACCTCCGGTACTACCGGGAGACCTAAGGCCATATTGACTACTCATGCCAATGTGATCCGGGTAGTGAGGGATACCAATTACATCGAGTTTCAACCGAGGGACCGGGTATTGCAGTTGTCCGATTATGCGTTTGACGGTTCGGTTTTTGATATTTTTGGTGCATTGTTGAACGGCTGCACACTGGTAATGGTGAGCCGTGAAGATATTCTTGAAATAGAGACACTGTGCCGTTTAATCGAAAGAGAGAGAATCAGTGTATTTTTCGTGACCACGGCGCTGTTTAATACCATAGTAGATGTTGGTCTTGAGAGTCTGTCGGGTATAAGAAAAGTATTATTCGGCGGCGAGAGGGTTTCGGTCAATCATGCAGCAAAAGCATTGGCATACCTGGGCAGGAATCGAATTCTTCATATGTATGGTCCCACTGAGACTACCGTATATGCCACTTATTATTCTATCGATGCAGTTGATGAGAATCAAATCACCATTCCCATTGGTGCGCCTGTATCCAATACATGGATTTATATACTGGACGACAGTTTCACGCTTGTACCCATTGGAGTAACCGGGGAGATTTATATCGGCGGTCCGGGCGTGTGCCGGGGATATATGAATAACCCGGAGTTAACCGCTGAGAAATTTATTTTAGCTCATAGCTCATGGCTCATAGCTGATAGGAGGGAGAAGAAAGTAAGCAGTTCCGGANNAGCAGTTCCGGAAAGCTCCCTATGAGCTATGAACTATCAGCTATGAGCTGCCTCTACAAAACCGGGGACCTGGGGAGATGGTTGAATGATGGGAATATAGAGTTCATTGGCCGAGTGGACCACCAGGTAAAGGTGAGGGGATTTCGCATCGAGTTGGGAGAAGTCGAGAGCCGTTTATTGAATTATATGGGCATCAAGGAATGCACGGTCACAGCCGTTGAGGATGAAAAAGGCAGTCGATATCTTTGTGCATATATCGTGGGTGATGAAAAAATAGAAATATCGCAATTAAAGGATTATTTATCGCAGTTTTTACCGGGTTTTATGGTCCCGTCGTATTTTGTTCGAGTAGATAAGATTCCGTTGGGAAACACGGGTAAGATAGACCGGTCGAAGCTCCCGGACCCGCGCATGTCCCCGGGTGAGAATTATGCGGCCCCCCGGGATGAAATCGAAGAAAAATTAGTAGAAATATGGTCCCGGGTTTTAGGTGATGCTAAAACTATCGGTATTGATGATGATTTCTTTGACCTGGGAGGACATTCATTAAAAGCGACGGTCATGGCGGCGCAGATACACCGGCAATTGCATGTGAAGGTGCCCCTTGAGGTTGTATTTAAAAATCCTACTATCCGGGAGTTATCCCAATATACCAGGAAATCCTCAAAAGAGGAATTTGCCTGGATAGCGCCGGTGGAACAAAAGGAGTATTACCCGCTGTCTGCTGCCCAGAAGCGGTTGTATATTATGCAGCACATGGGAGTGGATTATGTCAGTTACAACCAGTTCATGGTTATAGTATTGGCAGGAAACGTGCAAAAGGAAAAACTTCAACAGACCTTTAGAAAATTGATCCGGCGGCATGAAAGCCTGCGCACGTCGTTTGAAATCGTTGAAGACGAGCCGGTCCAGAGAATTCACCAAGAAGAAAATTACAAATTCCAAATTACAAATTCCAAATTAAAACATATTGAGAATTTTCTTCGTCCCTTTGATCTTTCAAAAGCACCGTTACTGCGGGTGGGGTTGATCGAAACCGGCGACCGGGAATATATTCTCATCCTGGATATGCATCATATTATTTCTGACGGTACTTCCCTGGATATATTCGCAAGGGAGTTTGTGGCACTGTATTCGGGAAAAGAGCTGCCGGGACTTCGCATCCAGTATAAAGATTTTGCCCAATGGCAGAATCGCCTGGCAGCCGCCGGAGAGATTGACCGGCAGGAAGCTTACTGGCTTCGGCAGTTTGCCGGGGGAATACCACGCTTGAACCTTCCCGGCAACTCAGGCGATGCCTCAACATTTAGTAACGAAGGCTCTACTTTAATTTTTGAAGTGGGGAAGGAGTTAACCCTTAAGATAAAAAACTTAATATCCGCAGCAGGCACCACTACCTATATGGTGCTGCTGGCAATTTATAATATATTGTTATCTAAATATACCAGCCAGGAGGATATTGTTGTGGGTTCAGGGATCGCCGGCAGGCGGCATGCGGATTTGCAGCATGTGATCGGGATGTTTGTTAATATGCTTCCTATGCGGAACCGGCCGCAAGAGAATAAAACATTCCTGGAATTTTTGCGAGAAGTTAAAGAAAATGCACTCAACGCCTATGAGAATCAAGATTATCAATTTGACCAACTGGTGGAGAAACTTAAGGTGAAGCGGGAACCTGGCAGGAATCCTATTTTTGACACACAATTTACCTTTCAAAACCTGGTAAACCAGGTTGACGAAGAAGATTCACCAGTTAATAAAATGGATTTTAAGATCAAACCTTATGAACCGGAAGATAGGAAAATAAATATGCAGTTTGATTTATCGTTGAGTGGAGTTGAGACAACGGACAACATTATCATGACGCTGGAATACGTTAAAACGCTTTTTACCCACTCTTATGCCCGGGGAATGACCGAACATTTTATTGAAATTTTAAAACAAGTGATAGAAAACAGGCATGTACGTTTAAAAGGTATAAACATTTCTCATGAGCTTCAGGCAGTGGAGAGTGTTTTAAAAGAGGAAGATGTCTTTGACTATGAATTTTAGCTGGTATGTGTTCCCGGGAGGTTAAATGCGTGACAGGGATTACTCCAGTCGATTGACTATTGCCGCCAGTCAGAATATCAAAGAGAGAGATTACTGGTTAAAGCAATTCTCCGATTTTTCGGAAAAGAGCATATTTCCCTATGACAACAACTCAGCAGGGAAAGACCTGGAAACACTGACTTTCGGATTTCCTCAAGAACTCTGTTCCAGGATTATGAGTATAAGTAAAACCAGTGACTACAGGATACACATGATTTTGGTTACCGGGATTGTGCTGCTGCTTTATCGATATACAAACCTCGATGATATTACCGTGGGAATTCCTATTTACAAACAAGAAATAGAAGGAGAACTGATCAATACCATATTGGCAATAAGAAACCAATTGCACAGCGATATGAAAGTTAAAGAACTGCTGATCCTGGTAAGTAAGACTATTTTTGAGGCGGAAGAACATCAAAATTATCCCCTTGAAACCCTGCTTTATAAATTAAACATGGAAACAAAGGAAAATGATTTTCCTTTATTTGATATTGCTGTTTTATTGGATACCATTCATGACAGAAATTATCTTGGAAGTATCTCGGTTAATATGATGTTCACTTTTTCCAGGACCGGTGAAGAGATCCGAGGGATCCTGGAATATAACGCTTTACTTTATAGAAAAACAACCATTGCAGGGATTATCGATCACCTTCAAAATTTATTGCAAAACGCATTGAATAATGTCAATTGTCTTTTGCCTGAAGTTGAGATCATGTCGGGTGAGGAAAAAAAGCGGATTTTATTTGATTTTAATGCCAATCGGTCAGAGGCATTTTTAGATAAAAGCATTTGCCAATGGATAGAGGAACATGCGGAAAAGACACCGGATCGCATTGCCGCTGTGGATTCCGGTAGATTTATCGCGTCCGTCACTTACAAAGAATTAAACAATAAATCCGGGCAATTGGCTTATCGATTAAGGCAAGAAGGCGTTGGTACCGACAACATTGTAGGTATTATGATGAGCCGTTCGTTGGAAATGCTAGCCAGTATCATTGCCGTATGGAAAGCAGGCGGCGCCTATATGCCCATTGATCCGGAATACCCGGATGAGCGAAAACAATACATGTTAGCTGACAGTTGTGCCAGGGTTTTATTGAAAAAATCCGAAATCCGAATATCGAAATTCGAAACAAATACAAATGACCAAAATTCAAATGACCAAAACGAGATAAGCACACCCATTGTTTTGAATTTTGAACATTTGGATTTTGAATTTGTTTCGGATTTCGAATTTCGTGCTTCGAATTTTAGACCTTTAGGTCTTGCCTATGTCATCTATACCTCCGGTTCCACAGGCAAACCCAAAGGCGTAATGGTTGAACACACCGGCATGATGAATCATATGGCCGCCAAAATTCATGATCTGCAACTGACAGAAGAAAGCATTATTGCCCAGAATGCCAGCCATACCTTTGATATTTCAGTCTGGCAATTCTTTGCCGCCTTGATCGTGGGGGGGCAAACCATTATTTATCCTGATGAACTGGTGCTGGAACCGGACCGGTTTATTTTTCGGCTCATAAAAGACCGGGTGAATATCCTTGAAGTGGTTCCATCTTACCTGGCGGTGATATTGGATTATATAGGGGAGGAGCAATCAATTCCCTTGAACCTGGAATACCTGCTGGTAACGGGTGAAGAGATCAAACCCGACCTGGTAAAAAAGTGGTTTGACTTATATCCCGGCATTCCTATGGTCAATGCTTATGGGCCTACGGAGGCTTCGGATGATATCACGCATCATATCATGGACAAAGTACCGGACATGGAACGTATTCCTATAGGAAAGCCTTTGCAGAATTTTAATATATATGTAGTGAATGAGCGGAATCAATTGTGTCCTGTTGGGGTGAAGGGTGAGATTTGGGTGTCCGGCATCGGTGTAGGCAGGGGATATTTAAATAACCCGGAATTAACCACGGAAAGATTTATTTTAGCTCATAGCTCATGGCTCATAGCTGATAGGAGGGAGAAGAAAGCACGCAGTTCTGGAGAGCTCCCTATGAGCTATGAGCTATCAACTATGAGCTACTTCTACAAAACTGGCGACCTGGGGCGTTGGCTGCTGGATGGGACGCTGGAATTTTTCGGCAGGAAGGACTTCCAGGTAAAAATCCGGGGATTCCGCATCGAATTGGGGGAGGTCGAAAATCGATTGGTAAGCCATGAATCAGTAAAACAAGGTGTAGTGATTGCCAGGGAAGATGAAAATGGCAATAAATACTTATGCGCTTATGTGGTGCCTTACTCACCTTATTCGCCCAGGTATTTACAAGAATACCTGGCGGAACATCTGCCTGATTACATGGTGCCCCAGCATTTTGTGCAATTGGAACAGATGCCGTTAACCCCATCGGGTAAGATTGACCGTAAAGCACTCCCGGAACCGGATATATCGGGTCATCAGCATCACGGTATGCCTTATATCACCGAAGCGATGCTGACGCAGGTAAACGTAACGGAAAAACAAGTTGAAAAAAGTGAAAATAGGGTAGGGCAGCCTACCTTTATATTATCCGGTGCAGAAAGGGAACTCCCCTATGACCGGGAGAAAACCCTGCACCGGTTGTTTGCAGATCAAGCAGCCAGGACTCCCAACCGCACAGCCGTTGTCTTTATGGGGTCTCATCTGACTTTTGGGGAATTAAATCGAAAGTCGGATCGATTGGCCCATTTGTTAAGAGAAAAAGGAGTTCGGTCCGGTGATATTGTTGCATTAATGGTGGAGAATTCAATCGAGATGGTCGTTGGGGTTCTGGGCATATTAAAATCCGGCGGTGCGTATTTGCCCATTGGTCCCAAATACCCCCGGGAACGAATCGATTTCATGTTAAAAGACAGCAATGCCAGGGTTTTGGTGAGTAATGGGATCGAGGTAGTCAGAGCCGGTGAACCGGGCAAGGAATTCCCTGCTAAACTGGCTTACGTTACTTATACTTCCGGGACTACGGGCCGACCTAAAGGCATCATGGCGGAACACCGTCATGTGCATAATGCTGTAATAGGTTTATATGAAAGTATCTATAAACAATATAATCAAAAACTAAACCTTGCTTTGCTTACACCCTTTTATTTTGATGGATTTATTAAACAAACTTTTGGGGCATTGTTTTATGGGCATACATTGTGTATTGTACCTGAAGATTCCCGGTTCAATGGTGATGAATTGCTGGAATTTTATGAGCGATATCGGATCGACATATCGGATGGCAGCCCCACACATATCCGCTTGCTGCTGGAAAGCTTGAAAAATAAAAATCAACTGCCTGGAGTGAAGCACTTTATTACAGCAGGTGATGTATTACCTAAAAAAACAGTGGAAGATTTTTTCAATGTTTTTAGAATTAAGGGGCAGGGTATTCCCAGGATCATCAATCTTTACGGTCCCACTGAATGCTGTGTGGATTCAATTTCCTATGAGGTATCCATAGAAAACATCGGTTTATATGATGAAATACCCATTGGTAAACCCCTGCCCAATGAGCAGGTGTATATCCTGGATAAAGATAACAGCCCGGTGCCTGTTGGTGAGGCAGGTGAATTATGCATTGCCGGAGATGGTGTTACATTGGGATATTTAAACAACCCGGAGTTAACAGCAGAGAGATTTGCTAAAAAAATCTACAAAACCGGTGATCTGGCCAGGTGGCTGTCGGATGGGAATATCGAATTCATCGGCCGGATGGACAACCAGGTCCAGATCGCTGGGGTTCGTATCGAGCCGGAAGAGATCGAAAAGATTTTAATCACTCATGAAGCTGTAAATCAGGTTGTTGTTGCTGCCAGGGAAGAAATGGGAGAAAAATACCTGTGTGTGTTCGTGGTTTTTAAAGAAGGAAGAACATTCCCTACTTCCATGGAATTAAAGGAATTTTTATATGGTCGACTTCCGGATTATATGCTTCCTTCTGTATTTGTCCGGTTGGAAAAGGTACCGCTGACACCGAACGGGAAAGTGGACCGGAGAGTATTACAATCAGTAGAGATACCTTTTAGTCGTCTCCATGGGGATGAATACGAGCCGCCGGCGGACCAGATAGAAAATAGATTGGTTAAATTATGGGAGGAAGTGTTAAATACAGCATCTCCGGGCGTAAGAGACAATTTTTTCGACCTGGGCGGTCATTCGTTAAAAGCGGTGATCCTCCTGTCGAAAATTCATAAAGCCTTTGATGCACGGGTTACATTGGCGGAGTTGTTCCGGGACCCCACCATTCGGGGATTGGCCGGTTTTATTAAGAAGGTGACAAAAGATATAGCTGGTAATATAGATGAGGCGGTTGATATCTATATTCCCCTGGAACCGGTGGAAAAAAGGGAATATTATCCAGTATCGTCGGCACAGAAGCGATTGTATATTTTGCAGCAGATGGAAGCCATCGGCATTGCCTACAACCTGCCCCAGTTGGTTCCCTTTGCTGGATACATACACAAAGACCTCTGGAGATTGGAACAGGCATTCAGGAGATTGATTCAGCGGCATGAAAGTCTGACAACATCGTTTTTGCTGGTTGATAATGAACCGGTGCAGCGGATTCATGCTGAGGTGGGATTTGAAATTGAGGGTAGGGGCGGGTCTCCGTGCGTACACACGCCCTTTGAGGTGGAAAAGACCATACAAAAATTTGTCCATCCTTTTGATTTATCGCAGGCGCCGCTGCTGCGGGTGGGATTAATCAGGACGAAAGAAGACAATTACCTGTTGATGCTGGATATGCACCACATTATCTCGGACGGATTCTCCCACAATATTTTGGTAAAGGATTTTATGGCTCTCTATGCAGGAGAACAACTCCCGCCTTTAAAGCTTCAATATAAAGATTACTCCCAATGGCAGAACAGTGAAAAGCAAAGAGAAAATATCAAACAGCAGGAAACCTATTGGTTAAAGGAATTTTCGGGGGAGATACCGCAGGTGAATCTGCCCCTGGATTACCCCAGACCCGCGGTTCAGAGTTTTGCAGGTGAAATGAAGGGATTTACTTTAGAAGAAACAGAGACACGGGACTTAAAATCCCTGGTCTCTAATGAAGGTGTTACACTTTATATGGTGGTGCTGGCGATTTTTAATGTATTGCTGTCGAAAATCAGCGGTTCCGAAGAGGTAATTATGGGAACGGCTGTGGCAGGACGCTGGCATGCCGACCTCCAGGAAGTCATCGGCATGTTTGTCAATACCCTGGCTTTATGTAACTCACCTGGAGGAGAAAAAACCTTTAATGCCTTTTTGAAAGAGATCAAGATAAGAACCGTAAAAGCATTTGAAAACCAGGAGTATCCTTTTGAAGACCTGGTAGAAAAGGTGGCTATAAAGAGAGATGCGGGCCGGAATCCTTTGTTTGATGTTATGTTTAACTTTCAAAGCCCGGATTTTCAACCGGGCACGATGCCTCAAATAAAAAAGCCCGAGGATACCGATGCCTATGCTTATGAGAACCGGATAGCCAAGTTCGATTTGACTTTGACCGCGGTGGACCTGGGAAGTCATTTATTACTGGCCTTTGAATATTGCAGTAAATTATTTAAAAAAGAGACAATTCAGCGGTGGGTTAATTATTTTAAACAGATTATATCCTCGATATTGGAAAATGACACGGTAAAGATTTCGCAAATAGAGATTATACCGGAATCGGAGAAACAACAAATACTGTATGATTTTAATGATACCACGGTAGATTATCCTGGTGACAAATCTATACATGAATTATTCCGTGAACAGGCGGAAAGGACGCCTGACGGCGTTGCTGTAGTTGGCAGTTGGCAATTGGCAGTTGGCAAGGAAAGAAGAAACAGTGAAGTTTTGCAATTAACATACAGTGAATTGAATCAAAAGTCCGATCAATTGGCGGGGGTTTTAAGAGAAAAAGGTGTCCTGGCGGACGATATTGTTGGAATTATGTTGGAACCTTCCATTGAAATGATTATAGGAATTTTAGGGATTTTAAAGGCAGGAGGCGCCTATTTACCCATAGACCCGGGATACCCGGAAGAGCGAAAACAATACATGTTAACTGAGAGTGGTGCGAAGATATTATTAACAAATTTGTCCGTAGGACACCATTTTCATCATTCATCACTCATCACTCATCATTCAAGCAATCTTGCCTATGTCCTCTACACTTCCGGTTCCACCGGTCGGCCCAAAGGTGTGATGGTGGAACACCGGAGCGTGGTGCGGCTGGTGAAGAATACCGATTATATTGAATTTAAGGAAGGGGATCGCATTTTGCAAACCGGGGCGTTGGAATTTGATGCTTCTACCTTTGAAATATGGGGCGCATTGCTAAATGGACTGACCCTTTTCCTGTTGGAAAAGGAAAAGATTCTTTCACCGGAAACGCTGAAAGCGGCAATATTGTTATATAATATTACCACCCTCTGGTTGACGTCGCCGTTGTTTAACCAGGTGACCACAGCGGATATCGATGTTTTTAAAGGATTGAAGAATCTGCTGGTAGGAGGCGATGTGTTGTCTCCATTTCATATTAACAGGGTAAGGGAACGGTTCCCGGGATTAAAGGTCATCAATGGATATGGCCCAACAGAAAACACGACATTTTCTACAACATATTTAATAGACAAAGAATATAAAGCATCCATCCCCATTGGTAAACCCATTGCCAATTCCACGGCTTACATTGTGGATAAATACGGTTATTTGCAGCCGGTAGGTGTTGCCGGTGAATTGGTAGTGGGGGGTGAGGGTGTGGCCAGGGGATATTTAAACAACTCGGAATTAACTTATGAAAAGTTTGTTTTAGCTCATAGCTCATGGCTCATAGCTGATAGGAGAGAGAAGAAAGTAAACAGTTCCGGAGAGCTCCCTATGAGCTATGAGCTATCAGCTATGAGCTACTTCTACAAAACCGGGGACCTGGCCCGGTGGCTACCTGATGGAAACATCGAATTCCTGGGGCGAATGGATCAGCAGGTTAAAATAAGGGGTTATCGCATCGAATTGGGTGAGATTGAGAACCGGTTAATAGAACATCGTGGCATCAAAGAAGGGGTAGTGCTTGCCAAAGAAGATAAAAATGGTAATAAATACCTATGTGCTTATGTCGTTCCCCACTCACCCCACTCACCTTACTCACCCAAATCATTAAAAGAATTCTTCTTGCAGATGCTGCCCGGTTACATGATACCTGATTATTTTGTTGCTGTTGATAAAATCCCGTTAACTCCTAATGGGAAGATTGACCGACGGGCACTGCCTGAGCCTTTGTTTCATTCCAGTGAAACCTATGCGGCGCCGCGGAATGAAATGGAAGAAAGACTGACCGGGATATGGGTCCGGGTCCTGGGATTGTCCGGGCCTATCGGTATCCATGACGATTTTTTTGAAATGGGCGGCAATTCATTAAAAGCCATGCAGGTGGTATCCATATTAATCAGGGAGTTTGATATTACCATTGATCAGATTTTCCAGTATCCCACCATTGCTGAACTGGCACCGCACCTGGTCAGTAAAAAAGATAACCTGTTAACGAAAATACGACAGGCAAAAGCAAAAGAGAATTTGCAGTCGCAATATAATGAAAAAGAAGTAAAAGCGCTTCAACACCGATTACGTTCGTTAGAAAAGAAGCACAAGGGTTATATCAAGCGAGTGGAAAAAGAGACATTAGCGGTTTTAAATAAAGAGAAGGATTATCAGCGGATATTTGTAACCGGCAGCACGGGATACCTGGGCAGCCACCTGGTTCATGAATTTTTAACGCGAACCCATGCTCTACTTTACCTGTTGGTGCGGGGGCGAACCCGGGATGAAGCAGAACAGCGATTAAAGGAGAAATTTGCTTTTTATTTTGAAGAAGGTTTTTATGAGGCCAACCAGCAGAGGTTGTTTGTGTTAGAAGGCGATTTGAGGGATGAGCGCCTGGGGATGAATGGGGCACAGTATCATGAACTTTCTCAAAAAGTCGATGCCGTGGTGCATGCCGCTGCCAATGTCAGGCATTTCGGCAGGTATGAGGATTTTTATGAGGACAATGTCAAAGCCACTGAAAACCTGTTAGGATTGGCCCTTACAGGGCGGAAAAAGGATTTTCACTATATTTCCACCATCAGTGTTGGTGCCTGTCCTATACCCGGGAAGAAAAGCCATTTATTTACAGAATACTCTCATGATGTAGGGCAGCAGCCCAAAGGTGTTTATGTCAAAAGTAAATTGGAAGCAGAGAAAAAGGTCCTTGCTTACAGAGCGAAAGGATTAAATGCTTCCATTTACCGAGTGGGCAACCTGGTGGCCCATTCAAAAACCGGGAAATTCCAGGAAAATGTCGAAGATAATGCTTTTTATGCCAGTTTAAAAACCTATATGTCTCTTGAGATGGTGCCTGCCGGGGATGAAAGTTGGGTGGACATGATGTTTATCGACCGCACTGCTGAGGCACTGGTGCTGTTAATGACCCGGAAAGGCTTTTTCAATGAAACCTTTCATTTGCAGAATATCCGTAAATTGTCATTGAAAGCCTTGACTGAATTTCTCAGACAGAAGGGAATTAATATGCAGCAGGTAACACCGGAGCAATTTCTTGCCAGGATAGCGGATCGCATTGAAGATGAGGATAAAGGCATCCGGCAGATCATTGACCGGTATTTGCTGCATTCCGGGATGTTTGATTTTGGGGAGGAGAAGTGGGAGACTGCGAATATGATCGTATCGGACCGGACGCAGCGGATATTAATTCAACTGGGCTTTGAGTGGCCGGAAGTTACGGAGCATCATCTAGGAAAAATGCTCGACCACTGCCGGGAAGTGGGATTTATCGAATAACTCCAAACCACTTATCTTATTCAAAAAATAATTATGGAATTACTTCTTTCCCCATTTGAATGGGGTTTTCAGTCTTTCCTCAACCCACTTCCGGTTTATCTGTAATCTGTACTGATCATGCCGCATGGTGTCCCCGGTATCATATGTTAAGGCTTCCTGGTAATATTTTAATGCCTCTTCCCTGGTTCCTAATAAATCATTTAGATGTCCCATCCAGACCAGTGCTGTGAAATGGTAAAATTTTGATGGATTCAGTACGCTAACTTTTTGAAACGCATAAAAAGATTCCTTATAATACCCTCCATCGAATAGAGTTAAGCCAAGCTTGAACCATGGATACGTTTTTTCGAGTTTTAAATCTTTTGCTCTTTCGAACAATTTAAGTGCATCTTCTCCTGCATCTGTCCACGGCAAGTCCGAAATATTATCAGGGAGTTCTTCAACGGTTAACAAAAGAGGAGTTTTAAGCACAGCCAGCTTTTTATCCGGATCCAATATGACCTCTTTCAACCTGGCTTTACTCTCGAACTCCAGGTGGTTAACTTTAAAAAGCCGATTGGTAAATTTAATTTGACTGGAGCCGTCTTCAAATACAGCTTTTACCGGAATTGGCATTCTTAAAGAACCCACACATTCAACTTTAACACGAGAAATATATTTTTTATTTTTCTTAATGCTTTCTTGAGAAATAACCTGGTAGGAAAGGTATTTATTGGAACGTACCCATTGATTGAAAAACCATTTCAAATTTTGCCCTGATTCCTCTTCACATACCCTCCAGAAGGTTTTATAACCGAGGCGTTTTCCCCCATAATCTTTTAGACACTTTTTATATATTCTTTCGAAGGTTTCCTTTCCCAGTACGCACTCAAGCGCACTGATAATGCTATACCCCTTCCCATGGACAACCACATTATTATGGTCATATTGTAATCTTTTCAGTTGGGCTTCGGGAATATCAACCGTTGTATCAAAACGCTTGCGAACTCCTTTGATATACCTGTTCATGAGACCTGTATGTTTTGTCAACCCAAGGTTTCGGGACATCACATATTCTCTATCTGCATAAATTCCCATGCCTATCCATAACCAACCTGGGACGTCGTCTTCTAACACGTATTCTCCCCAGTATTGATGTCCAATCTCGTGAGCTGTTATCCATTTCCAGTGAAGCAGTGGTTTTTTCTTGAATTGCTCCTGCCCGTGAATAACCACAATCCCGGAAGCAAAAGGATATCCCCCCATTGGTCTGGAAGCTCCCGGGATGATATAAAGAAAATTAAACGGGTAAAAATCGAGCCAATTCTTGTAAAACTTCACTACATCTGCAGCAGTTTCAAGACATAAATTCGCACATTCCCAACCTTTCTCTGTAAAAAGAGCAGTGATGAGAATACCTTCCACATCCTTTTTTTCTGTTTTTAAATCTTTTCCCAGGTATATTCCAAACGTCCGGACACCCTTATTTTCGTAATAACCTGTTTTTTTGTTTAAACGTCCGCTGGCTGCAAGGGCATAACCGGGGGGAATATCGAGTTTGACTTCATAGGTATCATGAGTGGGTAAACCCTCCCACCAAAGGCGGGGATACCACCTAATTAACTTTATTTCTTTGTCATTATGTCCGATCAAGTCCACTGCTTTGAATTTCACATTTAATTCAACGGTTGAACCCGGATTAATCGGTTCAGGTAACATATAAAGCAGGGGAGATGAAATGGTTGGTTTTTTCTCAGGGACTGCCAGGGCTAAGGGGTTTCCATTGATATCAATTTCGATTGAACGGGAGTCTTTAATCGCCCAGTCAAAGGCCAGCAGTGAAATAGGCCGGGAAGAGCTGTTTATGAAGAGAATTTTTTCTTGACCTTCAACCATGTGATTTGAAATGTCTATTCTTGCCTCGATTTTATAATGGGCTTTAGGGGGTTCTGCCGGGACCCGGAATTTTTGGCCAGCGCTTACTTGTTGAACCAACACCAGACATATAAAAATAATAGATACACGTAAACGTTTTGAAGATTTAAACAAAACCAGACGTTTCATTTTGCCTCCTTACTAACGGTTCCACTCTTTTATTTTTTGTTTGAGCTTTTTCTTATCCGGGAAACGGGGAATTCTACCCGGAAGATAAGAAAAAGCATTGTTTTTGCTTCGAGTTCTTTTTTTGGCTTTATTAATGATTGCTTTTTTTGACCTGAAGGTGTTGCCTGTGATTACCGCAGTTCTAATTCCTTTTGAAAGAAAGATGCCGATTTTGCCCACGTCTCCGAATTCACACCCCATTACGGTGAGATCCCCATTTTGAGATAGGATAGCTGGATAACCATCGGTGTTTCTATCCCACCAATAAAACTGGCAATTGCTGAAGGCAGTGCGGCCGGAATTCCTGTTATAAACGAGGGCATTGGCACGTTCAACGCCCCAGAAGCCGCAGCTGGTAAATTTCACGGGTCCGTGGTTGGTATTTTCAAGAATCACCGCTCCCATAAACTGGCTGTTGACAAAACTAATACCCGCATGATTTTGTACCTCTTCCACCTTTATTGCCGTGGGTCCCAGGTCTGAACCGCAGTTAGTAAGCATAACATTGCCGCTGCCTGTTCCTTTTTCCGGCGATGTGATGAATTGGTAGCCAATGGCGTACCACAGGCAGAAGCAATTGAGCATATACTGCCAGTCGGTTCTGCCGATAATGAAAGCCGCGGCATTCTTTTCCTGGAAGGTTCTCAATTCTCTGGATTGAGATTCCCAGAAGGGCCAGAAATGAACGTTGCTCACGCGTCCTACATCAAAGCATTTATCGATGTATAAGCCCCGGTACAACGGCCGGCCGTACAAGCCGTCAATGTGATGCCTTCCGCATGGATAGGTACCGAAATCGACTGCCTGGTAAGAATTGACAAGGAGGCAGTTTTTAATACTGCAATTATCCCCGTGCCCGCGGATGGTCCATGGGTAGGGTAGAGGGGGATTCGCGGCAATTTGTTCCGGGTAATGGATAACCAGACCACAAATAGTGCTGTTGGTGTTGAGCATAATAAAAGGTTTTTCATCTGGCTTGCCCTTTCCAAAAACCGCCAGCAGTACCGAACCTGCCAACGACCGTGGAGGGGCATTTCGAAAGGTGCCTTCAAGGGTGACACCAGGGGGAACAGTCAATGTGCCGTTTACCAGGTAATGACCGGAAGGCACAAATACAATTCCTCCCTTTTCTTTTAATGAATCCAATGCTTGTTGAAAATAGGGAGTATTATCCGTCACTCCATCCCCTTTCGCTCCGAAATCACACACATTGATGATTTTTCCATATCCCGGTATTATAAAGATGAAAAGCAGGACAATGTTTAAAAAAGGAAAATAAATCCTTCTATCCATTGGTTTTTGGATTCTTTTGGATTTCTTATTATAATCGATCCAGTATTTTTTTATAATTGAATTCAATGAAAAAGTCAACAAAAAAATTTTAACGGAGACTGGCCTGTCCCCTAAAATGCTAAAATTCTGCCGTGAAGTTGGGTTTATCGAACCCAATGGAAATGAAAAGGAGCGGTAGGAAGGTGTTGTTCAGCGGTGGAAATGGTGTCATCCAGCGGTGGAAATGGAGTAGTCTAGCGGTGGAAATGGTGTCATCTAGCGGTGGAAATGGGGTCGTCTAGCGGTGGAAATGGGGTCATCTAGCGGTGGAAAAATGAATTTCTTCGTGTTTCTTCGTACTTTTACCGTATGTAATACCTTCGTGGCTAAAAAATGTTAACCCAGACCGGGCTGGACCAGGCCATGTTGCCGTCTTTCTGAAGAACACGGGCATAATACCAGGACGTGCCCTCCTGCGGTTCCGGGTCTTCAATCAAAAGTATGACAAAAACGCCGTTTATATTTTCTCCTTTTTCCAAGAAAATAGGAGACCCATTGCGGATGATTTCAACTTTATCGATATCATCGCAGCAAACGGCACGGAAGGCGATGGGGACCGGCCCTTTGGACTTTGGCCAGCTTACTTCCGAACCCATGGGGGAATCACATACCCTGAAGTTGAGGATGATCCTGGGACCGCTGGTTCCATAGACCCTGCGTTTTTGAAACACTTCCCACACGGCTTCCCGCGTGAGTTTGGAAGCGTAAACGCCTAAAAGGCCGTTCACCCTGGCGTTGATACTGCGCTGCCCGGGATGACCGTCGTGCGTGTCACCGGAAGCAATAATGCCAAGCTTGTAGCTGCGAGAAAGTGCATCTCGGACAAAATGTCCCTCCTGTGGATGATATATCCCGGCTTCGCAGCCATAATATTCAGATGAACCGTGAGTGGAACAAATTTCCACCAGCCACTCCTTTGCCCC
>WVZO01000372.1:0-2195 GCA_011772425.1 Candidatus Aminicenantota bacterium | reverse complement strand
AGCGGAATACCGGACCGTCGCCGTCCCGGTAGTATACATTGCGGTGACCGTACTGCCAGTTGGTCCATTCAAAACCCAAAAACGTAACAAAATGACCCGGTGAATACATGTTATTGGCAGCCTCTTTGATTCGTTTCCAGACCTTTCCCTTGATGGGAATAAGCCCGAAGTCCGCGTGATCAGTCAGGGCAGCAATGTTAAGACCTGAAACCTCCCGGGCAAAGCGGTAGTAATCCTCCGGTGTGCCGGTTCCGTCCGAAAGCCGGCTGTGCCCGTGAATATCCCCGAAGTACAGCTTTAAACTGGGTACGCCTTCCTGGCAAAGGAGTACATTACTCTTACCCTGAAGTCCAGAAGGGCCGTTTACATTAAAAAAATAAATGCCTTCACGGGGTAGGGTGTAACTGAATACCAATGTTTTTTCTTTCCCCACTGCCCTTATATCAATGCCATTTTTTGTCGCTGCCTTCCCGTCGCAGGTCCCGGTAAGCGTGAAGGTCCCGGCGGGAAATGTACTCCAATTGCCTGCGGCATCAAGGGGGGCGGCAGACACCCGGATCGTATCCCCCGGATTGGCCTGGGATGGGACCACAACGTTCAGGCGTACTGCGTCACGGGCCAGGGTTCGGACAGTGGAGGGGTTGATAATACATTTGGAATGACCGTCTCCATCTGCGTCAACAAAAAACATAAACAGTTCCTCTGCCTCGGCATACATATCCACATTGGCTTTTGAGTATTTAAAGGTAATGGTTTCACAGTGGCTCATCGACCGTTTCCGGGAAAAGACAAGAATCCTGTGCATGGAAAGAATCTTTACCTGGAAGGAAGAATCGTGAAATGATGGTGTAATCGTGGTGAATCCGTCACCCCGGGGATTTATGTTTTGGGGTTGGCTCCAGCCCCACCATGGGGAAATTTGCAGGATCACAAATCCACCCGCGGCAATACCCGCCTCACCAATTGTAAAGGTAATCTCAAAGTCCACCCTTGAACCCGCCGGAAAGGGACCTTTGGGTTTGATAATTGCCTGGCCCTGGCCGTCGATTTCAGAAGGAATGCAGTCAAGATAAGGAACAATGTGGGGTTTTACATCTCCTGGTTTTTTATCACGGCAGCAAGGCAGGATAATAAAAAGAAAGATCAGGCTAAAAGTAATAAGAAGATTGGGTTTCATTTGGACAGGGGAGTCAATTTACCATTTACCGAGGCCCTGTAGAATTTGCCATGGTTCCATAAAAGCGCCTCTCCCCGGTCACCGTATTGCATCCCGGAATCCACGCCTATTATTTTTCCTGCAAAAAACGGGGTAATTTGATCTTGAGGGGTATGTCCCGAAATCACGTGTTTCACCCCAAAATGCGTTAGAATTTGATCGATACGTCCCGGTTTTGGCTTCTGGTATTCTTCGGAATCCTCGAAGTAGCCGCGATACAATAAGGGACCATCCTTGTCAAATAAAAACGCCAGTGTTTCATCTGCTTCAATCGTTTCAGTCGGACTTGCCAGGTTATCCCGGATGCTGCGATTGATATCATTAATACTCAGGTTCATCGTTGGAATTTGAGGATGAATTCCTCCATGCACAAATAGAATATCGTTGATTTTTATAACTGTATTCCTGGTACGCACCCACTGTCCCAGTATGGAATCAGGTCCAAAAAGTACCGAAATATTGGTTTTCAGTATCTGTTCCGTAACCTGCTTGTACTTGGGATGAAGATATTCTTGATTCCCTCTAAGGATGATCACTTCATGGTTACCCAGTAAGTAGTGAACTCTGCCTCCTTTTGCTCTTGCCTGTTGTTCCAGTTGATGAATGGCCCAGAGCGCCTCGGTTACATACTCCCCACGATCAAACACATCTCCCAGGATCACCAGGTTCCCTTTTCCCCAACGCCAACGCATTTTTTTATCAACGATTTTGTTATTCACCAGCAGTGATTTGAACCACTGGAAATGCCCGTGAATATCACTGATTACAAAAATTTTTTCTACCCCTTGATATTTGGCCGGTTCAGCCCTGGCAGAGATTGTAGGAATAATATAGGTCTGTTTGAAGGCTGGAATGGTTACCCGGTATGATGATCTTAGCTCGTTGATCTCGATTCCCTTTTTTATCACCTTGTTGCTGTGGATGGTGATCACCAGGGCAATATTTCCCTGGCGGAAGACATAAGGCCCGTCGTTAATGG
>WVZO01000403.1:2648-20548 GCA_011772425.1 Candidatus Aminicenantota bacterium | reverse complement strand
AGGCTTCGACGGTATTTTTTTGACGTGCTTTTTCCCAATTACTTTTTTCGCCGGCACAGGCGGCTGTAAATAAAAGGGCAGCCGCTGCCAATACATACCCCAAAGAACGAAACATGTTATTTTGAAAATACATTTCAATCACCATATCATAAACGTATTTTATATGAAAATCGCCGGTTTTTCAAGTGAATGAATTTCTTGCCTGGCCCTTTTTTAAGAATAGGTGGTTTCGACATTGAAAAAATATGGTTTATATTTTATAATTCACCCATGGTTCCAAAAAAGGTTAAAATGAATTTCCATACATTTTTTCCAATGCACTTCGTCAGGGAGAACATTATACAGAGGAGAATTCACCGCTGCCGGTGCCCGTTGGCCATCGTTTCTATGGCACGGGTCCGGGTCATCCGTTGTATCTTTACAGCTTTTGCGGCCTATGGGGTTTCACTCCCTGCCCGGCTGCACACCCGGGCCGTCAAGCAGCGGAAACAGGAAGAAAAATTTTCTACCCGGGAACTTCGCCAGTTACGTGCCTTAAGTCCGGAAAAGTATTCCCGGTTGATTATCACAAAGGAAATAAGTGGGAAATAAAATGATTTCCCGGTTACATAAAAAAGATATCCTGTCAGCCAGGATAAAAATTCAACCAAGGAGAGTGTGATGAAAAAGCTTATTATTGCAAATCTTTGCCTTTTATTGCTGCTGGTATTCACATATTGCAATGAAAGCAGCAGTCAAGAAACAGTAGCTGTTAAAAAAGATGTAACTGCTAAACAGGATGTGAAAAGTGAAAAACTCAAAACGGCCACTTCTCTATTCCATAAAAAGAAAAAACTTTCACAAGAAAAAAGAAAAACGGCCTATGAAGTAAACGTTGACTTGACAGATAGTAACGGTATGAAAACAAAGGTTTCCAACCTGAAAGCCTATATGAAAGATTCCTGTAAAGGAATGATGTATTACCTTGGAGTTGCAACGAAAACGGAATTTTCCTGGGATTTTATTCCTATAGATACCGGTGATTATATCGTCAATGTCCCCTTTGAAATTATTCAAAAAATTAAAGTAGAAAAGAAAAAGGACCCGAAAAAAACATGGAGAATAAACTATATTTACAACCTATTCCTTTCCGATGGTAGTGTGATAAAAGGAGAGACCAAAAGGATAACTGAATTTAAAGGTGATACGGATTTGGGTAAGTTCTCCGTATCTAAAGCAAATGTCAAGGAAATTCTATTCAATCATACGCCCGCTTTAAACTTCAATGCTGAACTGAAAGGGAAGAAAAATGCAGTTTTGGAGCTGTCTGATAAAAGTCAGTTGTCTTTAGAAGGTGCCTCATTTGTAAAAGATGTAAAGAATAGAAATGGTTGTTTCCTGAGAGAAACATTTCCAAATGAGATGATATTTGATACCGGGGCTTCTCAATACACGATTGTTTGGGACAAAATTGCATCTATCGTTTTCCAAAAATTAGAAAAATCCTATGAGAAAAAATTTAAGCTCATTTCTAAAAATGGTAATGAATATTTGGGTACTGCCAGGGAGTTGACTGGAATTCAAGGGGCAGCCGTTATAGGAGGTTTTAAACTCAGGTTGACAATTCCATTTAATTCAAAAGCCCTCAGGGTTATATTTTAAGTTTTCGCTGGAGTTATTAAAGATGTCTTATTTGAAAAAATTGTTTAGGGGGTTATGGTGTATTTTAATAGCCATTACCCTTCTTTTTGGGGCCGCCTGTTCCAGCATAGAAAGCGACTGGGAAGAGGCCTGTAAAAAAAATACGGTTAAGGCTTATAAACACTTTTTAGATACACATCCCAAAGCGTCAGAATTAATTAGAAAAAAAGCACGGGAGAGAATGGCATGGGAAACAGCCAAACAAATAGATACTCCTGGAGCATATGTGATATTTGGTAATATGTACCGGGAAAGTGAATTTAGGGATGAATGCGAAGAAAGATTAAATTGGGCTTACACCAGGAAAAACAATACCATAAAAGCTTATGAAAAATATTTATCAGGACATCCGAAAAGCAAATTCGCCCCAAAAGCCAAAGAGCAATTAAAAGAGATGTATAGAAAAATGGAAACCCACTGGCAGGAAGCAGTAAAATCAAACAGCTATGAATTATATGCATCCTTCATCCGAAAATATCCTTCAGTGCTCCGGGTCTATGAGGCCCACAACCGGTTAATGCCCATTGCTGAAAAGAAGTGGGGGACTCTACTAAAAAAATTAAGAAACGTAAATCAAACGGGAAAACGGGCATTAAGCAGCTTACCCACAGACTTTCACCTGGTACTTATTCCTCGATTAAAACGGCTGCTTTTCATACAAGAGTATATTCGTCCCGGGAGCCTCAGCGAATCGTCTCAAAAGCCCAATCTTTATATCATATATGATTATAAACGAGGGAAAGATTTAGGTTTTACCTCCAGTTATAGTACAATAGCCACATCCCGTTCAACTCAAGAAGTCCGGGTTAATGCGAAACTAATATTTTCGGAGAGAAACACCCCCGAAGTGATAGGCACGTTTACCGGTCTGGGAGGCGCAGGTTCAAGTACTTTTGAGGATATTGTTAAAAATGCATTTAAAAAATTTAAGAAATTAGGACTTCCCAAAAATATCCAGGCGTACCTGGAATCAATTATCGGGTATTCCACCGGTCTTTACCGGTATCCGGGATTCCAGACCCGGATCCAGGCTGATATTGCTGCTTATGTATTGAAAAAAACTCCCTATTGGTCCGATGAAGGGAGAGCAAAATCGTTCCTGACGGAAATAACAGATCCCGATGCTTTAGAGCCTTTGATTGCTTTATTAAGAGATAAGGACGCAAATGTCTTTGCCCGTGGGTATGCAGCCCATTCACTGGCGAATATAGAGGACAACCGGGTGGTTGAAACCCTGATTGCCGCGCTAAAAGATAAACAAAGCTGGGTTCGACAGCAAGCCGCCAGATCACTAGGGGCTGTAGGAAATCCACGGGTGGTTGAACCTTTGATTACAGCAATAAAAGATAAACATAGTGGTGTTCGATCGTCTGCGGCTTATTCCCTGGGGGTTATAAAAGACCCGCGGGCTGTTGAACCGTTGATTATGGCACTAAAGGATAAAGATAGCTGGGTTCGAGCGCCAGCAGCTAACTCACTTGGTAATATAAAAGATCCCCGTGCAGTTAAACCGTTGATTGCGGCACTAAATGATAAGGATGAAAAAGTTCGGCAGTCAGCAGCCATATCCCTGGGAGAAATCCGGGATTCCCTTGCGGTTGGGCCTCTGATCCGGGCGTTGAAAGATCGATCAAAGGGTGTGAGATACTCGGCAGTTGAATCCCTGGGGCAAATAAAAGATCCCCGGGCGATTGAGCCTTTAATTGCAGCACTTAAAGAAGAAAAATATCTTCAAGAAGCGGCGGCAAAAGCACTAAAAAAGATAACCGGTGAAGATTTCGATTATTTTGCTCAGTGGGATAATTGGTGGAAGAAGAAGCAAAAACAGGACAAGAATGAGTTTCGTAAGGAAAAATAGTAAGAGTTAAACAGAAGATTTATTTTTGTTATTTAGAGTATGTGAAGACGATACTTTTAATTTCCTTAAAAGGGATGTAGTAGTCGCCAACTTTTCCACTCCTGGTCTTTGCCTTGCCTTCAAAACTTTTTAAACTGTGGTATTTTTCAAAAGAAAAAGTAAAATATTTTACCCCGAATGCCTTTGTTTGCTCACCCTTGCTGCTGCGTTCTTCAAAATAACTGGAAGGATTTCCTTTATAGCCTGGCGGATATTTAGTTTTAAGGATAACCATCGATCCGTCTCGTTTTGTGATTTGAAGTTTCTCCAACCATCCCGGGAACCGTTTATTTTTAAGTTGGTACTCCATGTCGATTCGCTTAACCTGGTGGAAAAAGATTTCAATTTTCTCTGTTGTTTTAATCCGGCCTTCTTGAAAGTTCAGTAGAACACAAATTGATTCTCGGAAAGCGTCTCTCCTGTTTGGATCGATTAAGTTAGCTTCCCACTTGTATCTGGCTTTGACTTCCGTAACTGTGGTAGACTCTCCTAGCGTATCAGTTATTACAGCCACACTCTTATATTTTTGACTAAAAAGCACTCCGGCGAAAATAAATAAAATCACCCCACATACTATTAAAAAGCGCTTCATAATAACACCTCCAAAAGAATTGATGTGAAAATCTTTTTTTTATGAAAAAATATTTTAGAGGAAATCATCTCGAAAGTCAATAGATGAAATGAGTATTTTTTTACCACCTTAAAAGTATGATCAGTGGATTTTCCTGTTTTTCAACCAGCCCACCAAACCCTGTATCAACCAGATAATACCGACTAAAATCGCAACCGGTGCAATAATCACTTCTCCGCCGCTGGAATGACTGAAACTGTAAATGGTTATGATTAATCCAATGGCCAGGGATATAAACCCGGTTACCAGGTGACGTAAATACTTTTCTGAGAGCTCTTTCTTCTTCTCCGACCCTGTTTGTTCCGCCTCATTGACCACTTGAACACGAGAAATAACTTGTAAAGCATCATCTTCAGAGAAACCTTTTTTTGTAAGGGCTTTTACAATTGTTTCATTGGTCTTGCCTTCGGATAAGAGCTTTTTGACCTCTTTTACGGCTTCATTGATATCCATTTGTTAATCCTCATTTGTTGATGTCTCAGGTATCGTTTGTATCCGCTGGCTGCCAGAATGTAGTGGTTGGTCTTTTTCGAATTCGTTTTAACAGGAACTTTATTGACAAACCAACGCCCAGGACCGTAAAAATTATAAGCGGAATTGGGCCAATGGCTCGAGTAATACCCTGGATCCATCGATGCAGGACAAATGCTGATTTGGACCCCTGCTCAATGGCATCCCAAATAAAAGCGATTCCAAATGCAGCAAATGCAATAGCTGAAATAACCGGACCGCGGACAGCAGCAGCCAGGTCCATTTCACGTGTTTGAACAACAGAACCGGGACTTACAGCAGTGCGCAGGTCTCCAAAAAACTGGTCCGGGTCCATTTCGCTGGTCTTGAATTTCAAAGTGAACTTGCGTTTCTTTTTTCCATCAAAAAATCTTAAACGCACCTGTTTTTCTCCGAACAGGGGAAGGAGCTCTACATCCTTAAGTTGGTTGAGCGGGATGCGTGTTGCATGAAATTTATGCTGTTTGAGAAGTTTTTCAACCTCTTCATCCTCACCGGAAAAGACACCGGTCAAAGCAGTTATATAGGTTTCCACCCTATGTTTCAATTTAATCTGATCGGTGCCTACCACAAATGTCTGGACATATAACTTACTAAGGCTTTTATAGACAACATAGTAGCGATACCCCGGATCTTTGTACTGCCAGGTCCATATTTTCCCAGGCAGCTTTGAACCTTTGTTTGATTGATTATTGTTGGTTGCCATGATACCTCCTTTGAAATGATAATAAAATAAGAACGAAGAACATATATTAGGAGAAATGATGTAAAAAGTCAACCGGTGGTGAATTTTTTTCCAGTTAGTAAAAGGGAAGTTTTCCGTGTCTGTCCCGGAATAAAGTGCCAGGTAATTTATCCCATTGAAATAATCTTATTTTTGCTTTATAATTCACCTATGATTTCGAAAAAAATTGAAATGAATTCCCAAACATTTTTTCCAATGCACTTCCCCGGGGAGAACATGAATGAGAGGAGTATAAGAGGAGGTTACCATGTTTTATTTGAAAAAATTGTTGTGAAGGGGTTATGGTGTATTTCTTTAGCCATTATCATTCTTTTAGCGGCCTCCTGTTCCAGCGTAGAAAGCGACTGGGAAGAGGCCTGTAAAAAAAATACGGTTGAGGCCTACGAACACTTTTTAGATTCACATCCCAAAGCGCCAAAATTAATTATAAAAAAAGCCTATGAGAGAATAGCCTGGGCAGAAACCAAACAAATAGATACTCCTGGAGAATATTTGATGTTTAATAACGACTACCCGGAAAGTGAATTTCGCGATGAATGCATGGAGAGATTAAATTGGGCATCCGCGAGGAAAAAGAATACCATCAGGGCCTATGAGAAATTTATATCAGATAATCCAATGAGCAAATACACGTCGAGAGCAAAAGAGCTTTTAAAAGAGGTCTCCGGAAAAATGGAAACAGACTGGCAGGAAGCAGTAAAATCAAACAGCTATGACGTATATGCATCCTTTATCCGAAAATATATTTCCGAACATCGGGTCTTTGAGGCCCACAACCGGTTAATGCTCATTGCTGAGAAGAAGTGGCGGACTCTACTAAAAAAATTAAGAAACATAAATCAAACGGGAAAACCAGCATTAAGCAGCGTACCCACAGACTTTCACCTGGTACTTGTTCCTCGCTTAAAACGGCTGCTTTTCATACAAGAGTATATTCGTCCCGGGAGCCTCAGCGAATCGTCCCAAAAGCCGAATCTTTATATCATATATAATTATGATCGAGGGATCAATTTAGGGTCCAGGTCAAGTTATAGTACGACAGCGACATATCTTAGAACTCAAGAACTCTGGGTTTTTGCGAAACTAATATTTTCTCAGGGAGACACCATCGAAGTGATAGGCAAGTTTACCGGTCATGGAGGTTTAGGTTCAAGAACTTTCGAGGACATTGTTAAAAATACATTTAAAAAATTTAAAAAATTAGGACTTCCCAAAAATATCCAGGGGTACCTGGAATCAATTATCGGGTATTCCACCGGTCTTTACCGGTACCCGGGATTCCAAACCCGGATCCAGGCCTATATTGCTGCTTATATATTGAAAAAAGCTCCCTATTGGTCCGATAAATGGGAAGCAAAATTGTTACTGACGCAAATAAAAGATCCCGATGCTGTAGAGCCTTTGATCGCTTTATTAAATGATAAGGAGGCGAATGTCACTGCCCGTGGGATTGCAGCCCATTCACTGGCGAATATAGAGGACAACCGGGTGGTTGAACCTTTGATTGCGGCACTGAAGGATAAACAAAGCGGGGTCCGGCAGTCAGCGGCCCAATCACTTCGGATTGTAAAAGCTCCACGGGCGGTTGAGCCTTTGATTGCAGCACTAAAAGATAAAGATAGTGGTGTTCGAATGTCTGCGGCTTCTTCCCTTGGATTTATAAAAGATCCACAGGCTGTTGAACCGTTGATTGCGGCACTAAAGGATAAACAAAGCAAGGTTCGGCGATTAGCAGCCTTCTCACTTGGGGAAATACAGGACCCTTCTGCAGTTAAACCGTTAATTGCGGCATTAAAGGATGAGGATGAAAAAGTGCGGCGGTCAGCAGCTATATCACTGGGAAAAATCCGGGATTCCCATGCGGTTGAGTCTTTGATCCGGGCGTTAAAAGATAGATCGAAGATAGTAAGACAGGCGGCAGCCGAATCCATGGGGGAAATAAAAAATCCTCTGGCCATTGAACCTTTGGTTGCAGCCTTGAAGGATAACAGTTCAGATGTCCGAAAGAGTGCTGCTGAGGCCCTGGAAAAATTGGGTTGGGATTCGAAAAATGTAAATAAAAGAGTCATTTTGCTAATCCACAAACGTAACTGGGATGAGTGTATAAAGATAGGTGAGCCAGCTGTAAAGCCTTTGATAGCAACACTGAAGGATAAAGATAGAAAAGTCCGAAGGGGTGTGGCGTATGCATTAGGAGAGATAAAAGACCCCCGCGCCGTTGAGCCTTTGATCATGGCTTTGAAAGATAAAGATTTCGGGGTTCGGAGTGAAGCAGCTATATCCCTTGGGCAAATAAAAGATCCCCGGGCGATTGAGCCGTTAATTGCAGCACTTAAAGAAACAAAATATCTTCACGAAGCAGTGTTATCACTAAAAGAAATAACCGGAAAAGATTTCGATTCTTATCCTCAGTGGTATAATTGGTGGAAGAAGAGACAAAAACAGGACAATCAATGAGAGCGGTTCGCTTGGTGCCAAATGAAAAGTTGTATTTTCCCTATTCTTGTTTTGAAAATTTAGGAACTATATCCACTATCACGTTCTTTCTTAGCATATTCCCATCCTGATCTTTTAGGATAAACACGAAGTGGTATTTGCCGATGAATCCCGGACCGGGCTGCCAGTAGTAAATATCTCTTTGAGTATCAAGTGTTGAGCCAATAGGTAGTGAATTCAGCTGATTCCCCACTTTCATATATCCAGCCAACAGGTTGGCTATATGAATTTCAACTCTTCCAAGTTCTTTGATTATAATATTGGTATTCCCATTTTCATTAGAAAATAATTCCACTGTTTCAGTATTTTTCCTGTACCCCTTTTTAATACCAATTGGTAAACTGTAATCAAGGGGAAATTCTTTTAAATCTTTAAACCTGGTAACATTTGATTCCTGGGCACGACTTGAAGCCCGACTGCCCGTATTCTGTATAGAAAAGTACCTGCTGCCGATTCCATCTGTGTTTCCGGCGTCATCTGCGACGTTCCATGAAATCGTATGAACACCATTATTGTAGATTGTCGTATCGAAATCAAAATATGCTAAAGCTCCATTGCTATTTGCGTATCCGGGAAATAGAGTGGCGATATCTTTCCTGTAAACATTATAGGTTGGATGACCTATATTAAAGCCATCAACAATTACATTAATTGTTGAACCATCTGTGGGTATAGAATTCGGCATCGGTGTTAATACCCATCCCTGGTTCCGGTAATTGCTTCCCGCTGCTAAACCTCCCTGTTCAGGTGTATCGACAGCACCAAAGGGTTTCACAGCATTGGCATTGTCACAGGTAATGGTTTTTATTCCTAATGTTACCTGATGTCCTTCACTGTCTGCAGCAATTGCATGAATCTTGAATGTTCCATTGCCATGGTTAGGTAAAAAATTAGTCAGCATCATATAACCCCAACCTGCCTGGTAATTATTGGGATAACCAGGATATGCTTGCTCAACGTCAGGTCTGGCTCCTTCAATAAATACAGCATCTCCAATATAAATCAGATTATTTATCTTACCTCGATAAATTTTAACACTTTCTACTCCGATATCATCCAGTACCCATCCTGTAACCGGAATGCTGCTTCTCACAGTTGAGCCGTCAGTAGGAGTAGCAAATGTTCCGAAAGGTGCAGATGTCTGATTAGGATTATATACATTCAGCGTCACAGAGACTGTTTGAGGGGAGTTTGAGGCGTTGGGATCTGAAACTGTAATGGTTCCTGTATATGTTCCTGCTGATAATCCGGTTGGGTCTACTGAGGCAGTAACAGAGCCTGAACCTGTTCCTGATGTCGGAGTACAGCTCAGCCAGGCTGAATTATCTGATACAGACCAGCTCAATGTCACACCTTCGCTGTTGCTTATCCTAAAACTCTGTAATCCGGTTGAAGTTCCGTTAGATGTTGCTCCAAAATAGAGCAGAGTTCTATTCAAATATATTTTAGGAAGAGTTAGTTCTACAATGTTGTCCTCCGCACCATTGATGTTTTCCTCGACTACCAATTCGCTGATATTGTTAGTGAAAATGTTACCGTAAACTGAAGCTTTTATGCTGTTATTGTTGGCGCCTATACCTGAACCACCGATCAAATGAATGGCCTTGCTGGTGTTTATAACCGAATCCGTGCACGGTGCGTGCAAACGTGCAAACGTTGTGGTGGGATTTCCGGCCTGGCCACTTTTTTTTGGCCCCTTTTTTTCTTTTCTAATTTGTCGCTGCTGCTTCCCGCTCAAAATCACCCTCGGTTGGCCAACCCGGTCCACCGGTTTTGAATAAATGAGGGTATTCTTGTTTGAATGCCTCTATCATTTTTTCCAGGGGGAAATCAGCAAATTGGCCGCGGTCATATATGTATTCCATATGTTTGTTGCCAGCCTGATCAAACGGATGAAAAATAGAGTCATCTCTGCCATTAAATTCCAAAGGCTTCACTCCAAACCTTTTACACAGAGCCAGGTTAAAAGCAGGAGTGGCTTTGACCCATTTGCCTGCCAGGTATAATTCGGTATAGCCATGGTAAACGAATTTATCCGTTTTCATTAATTCTATCAGCCGTTCCGTAGCCAGGTGGTTGCGAACATCGGCAAAGCCGAGGCGGCTGGGTATACCGGCAGCGCGGGCCGCTGCCGCCAGCAGGATCGCCTTCTGAACACAAAAACCAATTTTTTCACGTAACACCCAACTGGCTTTATACCTTCCAGGATCGAAACTTATCCCATAAATGCTGTAACGAACCATGTCACGAATAACATAATAGAGCTTCACCCCCCGTTCAATATCTGTTTCAACATGGTCAATGATGGATTGGGTAAACTCCATCACCAAGGGAGAGTCACTATCGATGAATTGTGTCGGTTGTAAATATAGTTGATAATCTTTTTCAAAAAATGTTATTCCCATAAGCATTAACCTCTCTACTGGGATATATCATTTTACTCATTAAATCAGATTTTTCTTCCGGCCTGGTCCCTTCTTTTCACTCTTCGATTTGCTTCCTATGGTGGGCGTAGTCTGCAATGAGATCATCGACAGTATTCCGAATGGTTATGACCGCCCCCTGGTGCCTCACACCGTAGTCACGATCCCATTCGCTGGGGTCCAGTGACAGCAGGAATTGTTTCAATTCTCCGGCTGAAGCCTGGAGTTCATCAAGCAGCTCTTGTCGGTCCCTGGAAGAGTACTTGCGCACAAGTGCGGCGTTCACCTTGCTGTAATTTTCTCCGGGATCAATGTCATAAAAGGGGAGTTCTCCCCTCTTTATTTGCTTGCTTCCTTCTATTATGTAACGGTTCCAGCCAATCAGATGAGCCACCATGTCCCGCGGTGACCAGCTATTACGTTTTTTGAGGAACAACTCTTCATTCAGAGCAGCCATACATTTGGCAAAATCATCCACACTATGGCCCAATTTGGTAACCTGCATTTCAATAGTCATAACTGTCACTCCTGGATTCTTTGAAATATCATAAAAGAATTCTATAGGAAACATGAAAACATGTCAACAACAAGGGTTGATTTCTTTCCTGGCCACAACCCGGACGAGGGACGAAAAAGGGTAATTTTTTGTCCGGTTAAACGTTGAAAATATACAACCATTTCAGAAATGTACAACTTTAGTTGTACATTTTTTAAAAAAATTTTCATACCAAAAATACGACTTATGGAGTATTGACCTCTTCCTCTTTTTATGTAATAAAAGTATTTCCTGTTTTTTTTGGTTGGTCTATAAAAATTTTTCCAATCCTTCAGAGGTTGCCTGGAGGTAAAAATGAAAACATTTTCATTGATTATTATGCTGCTTTTCATCATTACAGGTATGGCGTTTCATACGGGTTGTAAGAAAAGCGATTTAAACCCAGATTATCCATTGGCAGGCGTCAAGTGGATTCTTGAATCGATTCAATATTCTAATCAAAATATTGTACCCATCGAGCAAATGTTTTATGTCCTGTTCAATGAAGATTTAACGTTTGAAATGCAAGTGGACTGTAATTCTTGTTCCGGTACGTATGTATTGGCTGCCGGTAATTTCATTTCATTTTCCGATCAAATGGTGTGCACAGATGCCTTTTGTGGAGATGATTCAAAAGACGATGAATTCCATGCTGCCATAGATACAGCCTCAGCGTATGAGGTGAACGAAAATAGGCTGCGGATTTATTTCAACAATGAGCAAAGTCATTTAAATTTTATTGCTGAATCCTCGACCATCTGATTCAGCGTTCAACAATACAAATTCATTAAAAAAGGAGGAAGCATGACAAAAAAGAAGAGCTTTTTTAGACAGGGTCGTATCCTTGTCTTTTTGATTACCTTTGTCTGTGTTTTTGCCCTGGTAGGGACAGGCGCGGATATGTCAAAAAAGGTAGTCAAGAGCGATGAGCGAGTGATCGAATTGGCAAACTCGCCGGTTCGCATCTTGCTTAAAGGGAATCAAACCTATCGCATCAGCCTGGATGGGAAGAGCTTCTCGCGGGAGTTACCCCAGCGGCATGAGATCAGGCTGCGCCACCAGGTATTCGATCCCCTGGTGAACCCTCCCCAGCTGCCGGAGTTCACCAAAGCCCAGGCACCGGGAGGTATCAACCTTTACATTGTGCAGTGTGTGACCCAGGCCATCCCGGCGTTTCAGGAGGAAATCACCGCTGCCGGAGGAGAAATTTGCGGTACGCTGCCGTATCACTCCCTCATCGTGGCCATGTCCGGGGAAACCGGCAGAAAAGTACAGGCTATGCCCTTTGTTCGTTGGGTGGGGTACTATCACCCCAGCTTCAAGTTGGAGCAGGGCCTGGATGATGTGAGCCGTATAGCGGACGCAACTAAAACTCACTACTCCCTGTGGTTGGCAAAGAAAAACAAGAAAAATGAAGTGGCGAATTTCATCACCGGCATCGGCGGAGAAGTTGTATTAAAAGGAAAAAGCCGGCGTATGGAAGCCAAACTGAATTCCAATCAACTGCAGCGGACGGCAGGCAATCCCTGGGTGCTGGCCATTGACCTCTGGACCCCTAAAGAAGAGGATATGAATAACGCCCGGGATATCGGTGGAGCCGACTATATAGAGACGGTTCAAGGTTATACCGGTCAGGGTGTGCGTGCCGAAGTCTGTGACGGCGGTTTGCGCACCACCCACGTGGACTTCCAGGCCAACCCGCCCTTAATCAACGCTGGCAACAGCTCCAGCACCAGCCACGGCACACCGGTTTTCGGTATCGTATTCGGCGATGGTACGGGTGATAGCAACGCCCGCGGCATGATCCCGGATGCGGAACAGCCGATTTTTTCCTGTTACAATTGTTTTACCGACAGGTACGCCCACACCCAGAGCGTGATCGCTCTTGAGGGCGTGTTTCAAACCAACAGTTGGGGCAACACCCGCACCTTCTACTACACCACCATCTCCGCCGAGATGGATGAGATTATTTTCGACCTGGATATACTGATATGCCAATCCCAGAGCAACGCCGGCAACCAGGACTCGCGGCCGCAGGCCTGGGCCAAGAACATACTTTCTGTCGGTGGTGTGAGACACTACGACACCCTCAGCCGGTCCGACGACTGCTGGTGCACAGGTGCCAGTATCGGTCCCGCCGATGACGGCCGTATCAAGCCCGATATATGGCATTTCTACGATTACACCAGGGCCCCCTATTACACCAGCGATACCTCTTACACCAATTTCGGCGGCACCAGCGGGGCAACCCCCATAACCGCCGGTCATATGGGGTTGATTTTCCAGATGTGGGCAGACGGTGTTTTCGCCGGTGGACCGGGACAGGCCCGGGACGTTTTTGACTACCGGCCCCATCATACCACTGCCAAGGCCCTGTTAATTCACTCCGCCTATCAATACCCTTTCACCGGTACCAGTCACGATTATACCCGGATGCACCAGGGATGGGGTATGGCGGATGTAGGGAATCTCTACGACATGGCCCAGGCCCATAACTGGAACTTCCCGGTTCTTATCGATGAGAGTGCAGTGATCGCCCCCCTGGAAACCCATACGTACACTGTAAACGTTACCGGATCAGACCCGTTAAAAGCCACCATGGTATACGCGGATCCCCCGGGTGTGCCCGGTACTACGCCCCACCGCATCAACGACCTGTCGCTGAAGGTCACCGCGCCCAACGGGACAACGGTTTATTGGGGTAACAACGGCCTGGATATTGGTGTGTGGTCCACCTCCGGCGGCAGCTCCAACACCATTGACACGGTGGAGAATGTGTTTATCCAGAACCCCACGTCCGGGACCTGGACTATCCAGGTACTTGGTGATGAAATCGTGGAGGACGGACATGTGGAGACCGGCGCTATCGATGCCGACTATGCGCTGATCGTCTCCGGCGGCACCGGCGGCCCTGTCAATCAACCCCCGGTGGCTGATTTTACCTATACCACCAACTACTTAACCGTCACCTTTACCGACCAGAGCGATGACCCGGACGGCACGGTTGTGGCCTGGGATTGGGATTTTGGCGATGGCAATGGTTCAACCCAACAGAATCCTGTGCATACCTATGCCACTGCCGGTACGTATCCGGTAACGTTGACCGTCACCGATAACGGAGGTGCCACCGACCCGGTTACCAAAAACGTCACCGTAACTTCCGCCCCACAGCCGCCCGTGGCTGATTTTACCGCCAGTTCCACCACTATCGAAGAAGGCCAGAGCGTGAACTTCACCGACACCTCTATCAACAACCCCACCTCCTGGTCCTGGACCTTCGAAGGCGGCACCCCCGCCACCAGCACGGCACAAAATCCCACGGTTACCTATAATACCGCCGGCACCTATGATGTTTCATTAACTGCTACCAATTCATTGGGCAGTGATACGGAAACCAAAATCGATTATATAACCGTGACCGAACCCGTTTTCACTGTTGGCAACACCACTGTATTTGGAAGTACTTCTGTCAGTACCTACCGGCGGGCCATGCCTTTTCCCATGCCGGAGGACGGTACCATCAGCAGCGTCACCATGTACCATGAAGCCGGCAGTGGTTCCATGATTCTGGGTGTGTACGACGGCGAGGGTACACCGCAGAACCGCTTAGGTTTCACCCCCACCACCACGCTCAACAGCAGCGCCGGCTGGCAGACCATTAACCTGACCAGTCCTGCCTTTGTGGCTGGCAGCACCACCGTCTGGCTGGCCTGGGTCTATGAGAATAACCCGGGGATAGCCTATCAAACCGGTTCACCCGGGAGATTCCAATCCACCGAACAATGGGCCGGCGGTATGCCCGATCCCTTTGGCGGCGGCTCACAAGCAGATTTTCTCTACTCGATTTATGCCACTTACACACCGGGAGGAGGTCCCACGCAGTACACCTTGACCACCAACACCGTGGGCAATGGAAGTATCACCCTGGATCCTCCGGGTGGGACGTATAATGAGGGTACGGTCGTTACCCTGACCGCCGTACCTGATGCCGGTTGGCAGTTTGACGGTTGGAGTGGTGATTTGAGCGGTACCCAGAACCCCACCACCATTACCATGAACTCCGACAAAAACGTCACCGCTACATTCTCTCAAATACCGGTACCCCAGTACACGTTAACCGTGAATACCGTGGGCCAGGGCAGCGTAACCCTTAACCCCCCGGGCGGGGTATATGATGAAGGTACTGTGGTTACCCTGACCGCCACACCTGATGCCGGTTGGCAGTTTGACAATTGGAGTGGTGATTTGAGCGGCACACAGAACCCCACTACCATTACCATGAACTCTGACAAAACCGTGACTGCCAATTTCTCAGAAGTGGGTACCACGGGAACTGTCGGCAACACCACGGTATTTGGAAGTACGTCCGTCAGTATCAACCGCAGGGCCATGCCCTTTACCATGCCGGAGAACGGGTACATCAACAGTGTGACCATGTACCATGTCGGCGGCAGCGGCGGGCTGATCCTGGGTGTATACGACGGTGAAGGTACACCGCAGAACCGGTTGGGTGTCACCCCCACCACCACCATCAACACCAGCGCCGGCTGGCAAACCATAAACCTGACCGGTTCTGCCTATGTGGCCGGCGGCTCCACCGTCTGGCTGGCCTGGGTCTATGAGAGTAACCCGGGAATTGCCTATCAAACCGGTTCACCCGGGAGATTCCAGTCCGGTGATACCTGGTCCGGCGGCATGCCCGATCCCTTTGGCAGCGGCACACAAGCAAGTTATCTCTATTCGATTTATGCCACCTACACCCCGGCAGGTGGTCCCACCTATGGTAATGTTGGTAACACCACGATATTTGGTAGTATCTCCACCACTCCCAACCGTCGAGCCATGCCCTTTACCATGCCCGAGGACGGCACCATCGAGAGTGTCAGCATGTACCATGAAGGCGGCAGCGGTGGACTGATCCTGGCAGTGTACGACGGCGCCAGTTTACCCCAGAACCGATTAGGAGTAACCCCCACCACCACCATCAACAGCAGCGCCGGGTGGCAGACCATTAACCTGACAAATCCTGTGTTTGTCCAGGGCGGCACCTCCATCTGGTTGGCCTGGGTCTATGAGAGTATCCCTGGAGTCAGATATGAAATTGGCTCACCGGGTAGAGCGCAATCCGGTGATCTATGGGCCGGAGGCATGCCTGATCCATTCGGAACCAGTACACAATCTGATTATATCTACACGATATATGCCACTTACAGCAAGTGAAAACCGGAGACAGGGCCGGAAACCAATGAAAGAAAACCATAGGTAATTGGTCTAAGGTGCAAAGAGGCCCAATAGAAAAAGTACAATGAAGTAAGGGTGTATGTAAATACACCCTTACTTCTTACTAATATCCTGTAAAAACGTGCAAAAAAAAAACATCGTATACAACCTTTTTAGAAAAGTACAACTTTAGTTGTACATTTTTTTAAAAAATTTTCATACCAAAAATAGGACCTTTGGAGGATTGACAAACAGACGCGAACACTATATTATTTAAAAACCCAACAACAATAGCTGCGTTTAAAAACTTGTTTTCTTCAGTCCGCGGAGTTTAAAAGGTAACACCACTGCACGTGGTAATATTCATTATGATTAAATGAGGTAATTTGCGTTCCGGCTAAAAGAGCAGCTTAAAACATAAAACTTTATAATCAAAAAAAGGAGGAAGCATGACAAAGAAGAAGAGCTTTTTAAGACAGGGTCGTATCCTTGTCTTTTTGATTACCTTTGTCTGTGTTTTTGCCCTGGTAGGGATAGGCGCAGATGTGTCAAAAAAGGTAGTCAAGAGCGATGAAAGAGTGATCGAATTGGCGAAATCGCCGGTTCGCATCGTGCTTAATGGAAACGCAACCTATCGCATCAGCCTGGATGGGAAGAGCTTCTCGCGGGAGCTCCCCCAGAGGCATGAGATCGGGCTGCGTCATCAGGTATTTGATCCACTGGTTAACCCGCCACACATGCCGGAGGTCATTAAAGCACAGGCACCTGGAGGTATCGACCTTTACATCGTGCAGTGCGTGACCCAGGCCATCCCGGCGTTTCAAGAGGAGATCGCGGCCGCCGGCGGAGAGATTTGCGGTACACTGCCGCATCACGCTCTCATCGTGGCCATGTCCGCGGAAGCCTTTAGCAGGGTACAGGATATGCCCTTTGTTCGCTGGGTGGGCCACTATCACCCCAGCTTCAAGTTGGAGCCGGGACTGGAGGATGTGAGCCGGATGGCCGAAGTAANNAAAGGCAAAAAGCCGGCGTATGGAAGCCAACCTGAATGCCAATCAACTGCAGCGGACGGCGGCCAATCCCTGGGTGCTGGCCATTGACCTCTGGACCCCGAAAGAAGAGGATATGAATAACGCCCGGATAATTGGCGGTGCCAACTATTTAGAGACGGTTCAAGGCTATACCGGTCAAGGAGTGCGGGCCGAAGTCATGGACGGCGGTTTGCGTACCACCCACGTGGACTTCCAGGCCCATCCCCCCGTTATCTATGCCGGCAACAGCTCCAGCACCAGCCACGGCACATCGGTTTACGGTATCGTATTCGGCGACGGTACGGGCAGTGCCGATGCCCGCGGCATGCTCCCGGATCCGGAACAACCGATCTTCTCCTGTTACAATTGTTTTACCGACAGGTACGCCCATACCCAGGGACTGGTGAATCCCGTGGGTCCGTACCGTGCCGTGTTTCAAACCAACAGTTGGGGCAATGCCCGCACCCTGGACTACACCACCATTTCGGCCGAGATGGATGAGATTATTTTCGACATGGATATAGTGATCTGCCAGTCCCAGAGTAATGCCGGGAACCAGATGTCACGGCCGCAGGCCTGGGCCAAGAACATTCTTGCTGTCGGCGGTGTAAGGCACTACGACACCCTCACCCGGACCGACGACTGCTGGTGCAGCGGTGCCAGTAACGGTCCCGCAGCTGACGGTCGTATCAAGCCGGATGTCTGGCATTTCTACGACTATATCCGTACCAC
>WVZO01000403.1:0-2516 GCA_011772425.1 Candidatus Aminicenantota bacterium | reverse complement strand
GGTCCGGGACTGGCCCGGGACGTTTTTGACTTCCGTCCCCATCATACCACTGCCAAGGCACTGTTGATTCATTCTGCCTATCAATACCCCTTCAGCGGCACCAGCGGCGACTGGAGACGGAATAATCAGGGTTGGGGTATGGCTGACGTGGGGAATCTCTACGATATGGCCGAGGCCCACGGTTGGGGCTTCCCGGTTCTTATCGATGAGAGTGCAGTGATCGCTCCCTTAGAGACCCATACGTATACCGTAAACGTCAGTGCCGGCACAGCGGAGTTTAAAGCCACCATGGTATACGCGGATCCCGCGGGAGTCCCCCTGGCAGCGGTTCATCGCATCAACGACCTGTCGCTGAAGGTCACCGAGCCCAACGGGACAACCTATTACTGGGGCAACAACGGCCTGGATGTCGGTTTGTGGTCCTCTTCCGGCGGCAGTTCCAACACCATCGACACGGTGGAGAATGTGTTTGTCCAGAACCCGGCGGCCGGGACCTGGACCATCCAGGTATTGGGTGATGAAATCGTGCAGGACGGTCATGTGGAAACAGGCGCCATCGATGCCGACTATGCCCTGATCGTCTCCGGTGGGGCCGGTGGACCACCCCCCACACCTCCGGCAGCTCCCACGAATTTAACAGCAACAGCCAGTTTGGTGAACTGTAACCTGATCGACCTGGCCTGGACGGATAATTCCGACAATGAGACTTCATTTAAGATTGAAAGGAGTGACGACGGTATCAATTTCTCTCAAATTGACACGGTTGGAGCCGATGTTACCTCTTACCCCGATACCACGGTTGCAGGAAATACCACCTATTACTACCGGGTAAGAGCTTCCAATTCTGCCGGCGATTCCGACTATACCAATGTAGCCAGCGATACGACTATTGTATGTCCAGGCCCCAATCCACCCAGCAACCTGAAAGCGAAAGTAAAGGGTAAGTCCAAAATCACTTTAAGCTGGACGGATAATTCCAACAATGAAGATGGCTTCAGAATTTATAGGGGTAACAGTCCCTCAACTCTTACTCTTCTTACAACTGTAGGAGCAAATGAAACTTCTTTCAATGATACCACCGTACAATCCAAAACCACTTACTACTATAAAGTATGCGCTTATATTGGCGCTGTTGAAGGTTGTTCCAGTACGATTTCAGCGACCACAAAGTAGAGACTAAGGCTTATCTATTACCTATGAAGATGGGGGACAGAGCGTGCTCTGTTCCCCATTTTTGTTAAAAAAGGAAAAAGGGAACAAAAAAGGATGTACAACCAATTTTTCAAATGTATAACTTTAGTTGTAGAAATTTTCCGTTTTTTTTAATACCAAAAATACGACTTTTGCCCTATTGACAAAAAGCGAAGAACATTATATTATTTAAATTCAAACCCAACCAATAATAGTTACGTTTAAAATTCATTATCTTCAGCCCACCGAGTTTAAAAACACAATACCCTTACAGGCAGCGATATCTATTGTGGTAAAAAAGGTATTTTGCCTCAGCGCTAATAGAGTAGCTTAAACCATAAAAATATATAATCAAAAAAAGGAGGAAGCATGACAAAAAAGAAAAGCTTTTTTAGACAGTGTCGTATCCCTGTCTTTTTGATTACCTTTGTCTGTGTTTTTGCCCTGCTAGGCACAGGCGCGGATGTGTCAAAAAAGGTAGTCAAGAGTGATGAGCGAGTGATCGAATTGGCGAAATCGCCGGTTCGCATCGTGCTTAATGGCAGCGCAACCTATCGCATCAGCCTGGATGGGAAGAGCTTCTCGCGGGAGCTCCCCCAGAGGCATGAGATCGGGCTGCGTCATCAGGTATTTGATCCACTGGTTAATCCGCCACACATGCCGGAGGTCATTAAAGCACAGGCACCCGGAGGTATCGATCTTTACATCGTGCAGTGCGTGACCCAGGCCATCCCGCTGTTTCAAGAGGAAATCACCGCCGCCGGCGGAGAGATTTGCGGTACACTGCCGTATCACGCCCTCATTGTGGCGATGACCGGGGAAGCTTTCAGCAGAGTCCAGGATATGCCCTTTGTTCGCTGGGTGGGCCGCTATCACCCCAGCTTCAAGTTGGAGCCGGGACTGGAGGATGTGAGCCGGATGGCCGAAGTAACTAAAACCCGCTACTCCCTGTGGTTGGCAAAGAAAAATAAGGTAAATGAAGTCGCGGATTTCATCAGCGGAATCGGCGGAGACGTGGTATTAAAAGGAAAAAGCCGGCGTATGGAAGCCAACCTGAATGCCAATCAACTGCAGCGGACGGCGGCCAATCCCTGGGTACTGGCGATCGACCGCTGGACCCCTAAAGAAGAGGATATGAATATCGCCCGGGAAATTGGCGGTGGCAACTATTTAGAGACGGTTCAAGGTTATACCGGTCAGGGTGTGCGGGCCGAGGTCATGGACGGCGGTTTGCGTACCACCCACGTGGATTTCCAGGCCCATCCCCCCGTTATCTATGCCGGCAACAGCTCCAGCACCAGCCACGGCACATCGGTTTACGGTAT
>WVZO01000328.1 GCA_011772425.1 Candidatus Aminicenantota bacterium | reverse complement strand
TTTCTGCTTATGTGTGAATGATTTTTTCTCTTGTGGGAACGATTTCTGCTGGCGTGTCAATGATTTCTGCTGCTGCGGCAATCATTTTGGCTGCTGTGTAAACGATTCTTTCCTTTGTGTGAATGATTTCTGCCGGCCTGCCGGCGTGTCAATAATTTTTTCTCCTGGGGCAACCATTTTTTTTGATGTGTGAACGTTTTCTGCCGCTGCGGGAAGGAAAAATTGGCCTGTCCCGAATGCCACTATTCGTGTAAATTCGTGTAATTCGTGGGCTAATCTTATAAAGCATCCCTTTTACTGAAAGATGATTTAAGGGACAGGCAAGACGATAATCCCTTATTTACTATAGGTAAACCCTGCTTAATGCTTAATTGTTACTTTGCCAGGTGATCAACTTAAGGCCACCAATATTTTGGGAACGGCTATAATCACCAACGTATACCAGATATATTTTTCCGGTTTTATCCATAACCATGGTAGGGGCAACTGGTTCTTCTGTACCCGGAATAAATTCAGGGAAAGACCATGTTTTTCCTTCATCAACTGATTGTAATAAAAAAAGTGAGGAAGGTGATTGCAAAACCATGTTTATATGACCTGCATTCACTACAATACCAGCACTGCCTCCCGAAGTATTGCATACACTATCTATTTGCTGAAAGTTACTCCAGTAAGCCCCTCCTTCAGTACCATTTGCAAAATGGATCCAACTGTTAGGATTGTGCCCCAGATAGTCCTCTGTATTCCAGACTAAAAATAAAGTATTATTCTCATCGATCACCAGTGAGGTGTTCATGGATTTCCAAAAGTTACCTTCTATTCCTGTCCTGTTGACCTGCCATCTTATACCGGCATCTTTGGAATAAAAGCATTCAATTCCGTCATAACCACCACAAATAAAATAGACCGTACCGTCCTCCCCTGATTTGACTGCTGGGTGTCCAACAGAATCATCACTCTCTTTTAATAATACCTCATCCCAGTTATCCCCTTGATCTGTGGACATCATGAGTATAACATTTTGTAAATAATTTGATCCATCTGGCAAAAAATAGGACCAAAAAAGATAAATCTTTCCCTGCACATCCACCTCAATTCTGGGGATCATGGTATCTCCGGGATCTTTGCTGATTTGCAAAGGATTATACCAGGTGGCTCCAAAATCAAGGGACCGACTGAAAAATACATTATGCGAACCAATATCTCCTTCTGCCCACACCATATAAAAATGCCCCTGTTCATCAACATCCATATCCATTATTCCAATAGATTTTGCTGATCGGGAAATGTTTAACACCTGTGACCAGGTAAGTCCACCATCCTGTGAAAAGCAAAACATAGCCTGCCAGTTCTCCCCTATTAATTCTCTCCAGGCCAGATAGACATAACCTTTATTATCAATCCGTAAAACAGGAGCAAGAGAATGGTTCCATTCATTAAAGAGCCTGACAGGTACAGAAAAATCAGTCTGGTTCCTTTTTATCTGAAGTATCTTTACATCAGAGACATAATCGCGGTATTTTTCAAAGTATTCAGAAATATCATAATTAACAATACTACTGACTCTGACCTCCACCTGAGTATCACTGGATCCAGCGGAATTTACGATGTTTCTTAAAAAACTGTCCGGGATCTCCCATGAAATACGGTATCGCCAGTAGTTTGGACGACTTATTCCAAATTTCTTCTTGTTTACGTATAGAACATACTCATCATTCACACTAAAGTCACCAAATACAGTTAAAATAAATCCGATGTTATTATAAATAATTCCTTGTGGATTAATTCTATCAACCTGGGGTTTTCCCAACCCCCTCAATTCCTGTTCATCAATATTCAAATCCTTTCGAATCTTACATCCACCCAGGCAAACCAGAACAAAAAGTATTAAAATTGAAGTAATTTTTTTCATTTATTACCTCTCATTTTTTCGATTACTTATAATAATTGAATTTAATAATAAATTCAAACAAAATATTATTATTATTTAACCGGCAATTCTACTACTTTTGGGTTCCCTTCTAAAATGGGTGGGTAACCTTACATCATACAGAGCGGAATGAAAATTAGCCAGAATGAAAATTAGCCTGTCCCGTTTTTTATAAAGAATTGAAGACGATAAAACCTTTGATACAAAAGGTTTAAGAGGAAATTTCTACATTTCTACGCACCGGCCCCGGTTTACGGTTTAAAGCCTAAAAGGAAAAAGGGTTAGTGATTATCCTGGCAGAGGCGGAAGCCAACGATGATGCCGCGAAAGGAGGGAGTGATGCCGTAGCGAGCGGCACAGCGCAGGAAAATCGCTCCACTGTCCCAACAGCCGCCGCGCATCACGCGGGAGATACCGATTTGCGGACCAGAGGGGTTCGTAAGCGAGGGTGCTAGATAATAATATTTTCCATCATACCAATCCTGACACCACTCCCAGACGTTCCCGGCCATATCCAACAGACCATAAGGTGATGCCCCCTCAGAGTAAGAACCCACAGGTACGGTTTTGCCAACATTAGAGGCAAAATTTGCCAATGTTTTATCAGGTACTTTGTTTCCCCAGGGATATTCACGATTGTCGGTCCCTCGGGCTGCCTTTTCCCACTGGGCTTCCGTAGGTAATTTAAAATTAAAACGAACCCCCAGTTTCCCGGACAGCCATTTACAATATGCAGCCGCATCTTCCCAGGAAATACCCACCACCGGGTGATTATCCCCGGGAGAATATGTTGAAGCATATGAGGGCAGAGCTTGATGCCCGGTTTCGGAAACAAAAGCTTTATATTGCGCTAAAGTAACCTCATACTTTCCAATCCAATATCCATCCAGGTAGACATCATGAGTCGGTTTTTCATGATTAATACCCTCATATGATCCCATAGTAAATGATCCCATAGTAAACTTGCCGGGGGGGATATAGACCATAATAATTCCATCGCCATAATCCCTCTCCAGGAAACCTTTGTCATTTTTATACTCCTTTATGGCTTTCGATTCGGTTGCCTTATCCCCCTCACTTTCAACTTGAGCCGGAACCTGGAACAACTGCAGCAAAAAAAGCAGTGCTGCAAAGAAAAAAGTTGTTAAAATTATTTGCTTCTTTTGTACTGTCATATTCTTCTCCTTGTTTACACTTGTTAAGAAAAAATCGCGCTTCGTATCCGCCACACGATCCCAATCAGTGAGAAACAACTCACCTGGCACCATTAATTAATATATAATATCTTTGAGATTTTATCAATGGTCTTAAATACTCATTTTTATATAAGTATAAATACCTATTTTATGGATTTGTTCCCCACGAAATCCGGGGATGGATTCTTTGCCTGGCACTTATTTTATTTACTCGAACTATGAAGTGGAGCAAAAGTGAGTCATGGTTGAAATGAAAAAGGGTCATTGTTGGCCCTATGTTTGTAAGCTTAATGTCGAGAACATTGAGTCAATATCTTCGTCAGTTGCGGTTGACTCATCGCTGGATGAACTTGACGAATACTCTATGCGATCATCGTCGTCCTCCGATGGCCGCTTATCACGCTCGTTAGCCCTTTCCCGCAATGCCGCCACGGTATATGCTACGCTGGCAGAGACAATCTTGGATAGCGATTCAAGCACCTCAGCCTCCTCGCGCAAACTCTCCGAATCCAAGTCGTAGTCGTCCTCAAGAACGCTTTCCGCCACTTTCTCAACAGCGACTGCAACTCTCGATAGGGTGGCCTCACTAAATAGGTCTGGCTTCTTTTCGACCAAACGACACAACGGTTGCAAGTCGTAAATCCATCGTGGTCCATCAATGAGTGCGTCTATGTACGTAGCAACCAGCGGAGCAATCCATGTCCGAGAGTGTTCGGTATCAAACGCTACAAGTGCGTCAATAAGATTGGCCAAACCGTGTCTATCATATTCCCCGGACTGAATGCGCCGCTCAATGTCGCAAGCACCTTTCTGTACAATCGTAAGCAATCTGTCCGTAGTCTGTGGTGCCATTTCCATAAGAAGAGCAAGACGTTCTTCTAAAGAATGTGGCCAGTGCTCTTTTCGCTCTGTCTTTCCGTGCCGTACGGTAATTACCCGGCATGCAGATGCGGTCAGCAAACGTCGACTAATTTCCTCGAAAAGAACGGGATCCTCCTGAATGCTGCGATTCACAACGGGGCGGGCACCAGGCCATGACCATAGAACGTACAGTTGCTCAAAGAATGCCATCGACTGAAGCAGCAGTTTCAGTTCTATTGGGTTGGACTCGATGTACTGCCGAACGAAATCCGCAGATGACGGATTCGTAAAGCTAACGAGAACTCCCAGTTCCTGGGTTTCATATTTGAGAAAGTCGCCATCAAGTTCCTTGAGCGCAGAGCGAAAGTCTTGCGGACTAATAGAGGCTGCAAACGCTCGCGCATACGTGAGATTGTACGTATGGTAGGCAGTCTCCATGTCCTGCATAAAGCACTGATGAGGGAGGGTGGCAAACAGAACGAGTAGATTTCGAGCAGCTTGTGAAATGTGCTTTGTGAACGCCTGTTCCCATATTGCCAAGGGGTTATCGAGGCTCTTTATGAAGAATGGCACATAATTGGAAAGCGTTATATTCCGCAACCGCGCATATTCCGTCAAGAGCTGTACTATGCGTGGACTGAAGTTGCGATGGTCAATTATCCGTAAGTACGCGCGATCTGCCAGAATCTCGGCACGGAAATGGGGGGGAAGAGCGGAGAAGTAAATGTGATTGAAGAGGATGCGGGCGCGATTCATCCGTGTGTATTTGGAAAGATCGACGATACACTTCTGATCCGCAAACCCCTCGCGATTGAGCTTCTCGTATTCCTGATATGCTTGTTGAAGCACATACTCACGGGTAGTCATGATGAGCTTCGCCAACGGCGTTTTGCCTATCGCATGAATGAAGTCAATTATCCTTTGGTCTTCATTCTTGCGGAGCTTCTCTGTAAGTGACGATTGTCCCAGAAAGTCGTCATAATAGAACAGGCGCTTTGCACCCACCCCCTTCAGGTCCCAAGCTTCCGCGATGTCATTGCTGACCTTAATAACCTCATACCCTGCGCGGCTGTAGTGAAGGACTAGCATTTCCGCGAGGATGGTCTTGCCTATGCCGGGCATGCCAGCAATGATGCAAAAGTTATGATTGTCTAGGATTCCAACGGCTTGGTCAAAACTCTCATTCTGGACATACAGCTTTGCGCTCTCGCGAATTCGCTCTAGTTCCGCTTTGGAAATGTTCCTGACAGCCGCGTGAAGGATTTCCTCCAGCAGAGGGAGACTGAATAGCCACAATTTGATCGTCTTACGTTCAATCGTCTCGAATCGTCCAAGCAGATTGTTGAGATCGTCCTTGCCATATACATCGTCAGCTGACCGAAAGTGTGGAGCGAGTGCTGCTACAATGTCATCCTTCCTCTTGGGTGTGAGCGGTACAGAAGTGGTCAGAAGATAACGCCTTGGCTTCAACATATTCAGCTTTGGGAGCTCTTTGTGCACGAGTACATGCAATAGCGAGTCATAACCGGATTCGACGTAGTGCTTGCACTGGACGACGAACGTTCCTGACGCATCTCGTGAATAGCGGAAGTCGATGCCTCCGTCCCGTCCAGAAGTGAAGGACTGGAGCGTAAGCTGATGCTCTTCTTGAAGGAGATCGCGCGATAGGATTTCGAAATCAACAGGGGATAATGTTTTGAAGTCATAATTCGGCATCTATCATCTCATGGGTTAACAATAATTAGTGAATTTACCTGACCCTAAATCACTCGCCCGCGGCACTCCCTGGTTTCTATTCCTACCAATCTTCGACACTCAAACCCTCAACCCTATTGAATTCTTTCCCATTATGCGTGATCAATATTAGATCGTTGGCTTTAGCAATAGAAGCAATTATCAAGTCGTTTGGACCAATGATCTGACCTTTTTTCTCAAGACTTGAACGAATTTCTCCATAAACTTCGGCTGCGCTGTCGTCAAAGGGCAAAGATTTAAATCGATTGCAAAACTCTTTCTGAGCTTTTACAGTTTTTAGTGGATTATTACTTTTGTGTGCTCCATAGAATAATTCAGCTTTTACAATAGAGCATAAGAAAATTTCATTCAGGGTCTGTCCCAATTAATTTCAATGTCAATTCCTGTGAGCTTTTGTTAAGGAACTGAATGCATATATTTGTATCCAATAAATACATTATTTTAGCTCTTCTCTTAATTCAAATTTTCCCTGATCTCCCCTTTCAATGGGCGTGTCTGCCAGACAGCCGGCAAATTTTTCCACGAATTTTTTCCATTCTTCTTTTTTATTTTCATTTCCTGCTTTTCCTGCTTTGGGGTCAGTAAATCCATCGGGTTCTTCAAAAATTTTAATAATTTTATACAGCGGGATAAGGTAGGCATCCTGGACATTATCTATCTCTTTTTTTAAAAGCTCTTTTGTAATCATCTTTACCTCATTTTTTTTTAATAGCCCACGACTTTCCAGCCCCGGGATTTCCTGCAATGCCGTCCCATATATCTTTAGCTAACAAAAGCCGTTGGGCAGCGCTCATTTCAAAGATTTTAGCAAATTCTTCCTGTATCATGTTTTAATTATAGTATCAAAATATAATTTTGACAACCCCTTTACTCCTCCTTGATCCCCATCTTGATAAAAGGCGGTCATGGTTTGCCGCCTGATTTCATAAAATACTCCTTGATGTTCTCTTTACCGGCAGGATATACCGGGATATTCATGATGGTAGGATTATTCACCTGGCACCTATTTTTGCTTTCATTTTACGACTCCTCTGGTCCTGGCCGTTCGCTGCTGCATCCGGCCAGTGCCAATATTATCATTTATATATACTGGAATTGAATGGAAAAGCGGATGAAAGAGTCGAAGGTGCCAGGTACTTTATTCTTTATTCAAAGGGAGATTCTTGCGGCTCTTGATTGCCTGGTTTACCTTGCTTGAAGCGGTAAAAATAGGTAAGCAATTGGTGTTTAAACAACGGGTTATCTTCCATGAAGCGGAGCAGTTCTATGATAGCCGTATCTGTCACTGTTAAGGCATCCGGCGGAAGTACCGGTTCTTTATCCGGTTCTTCCTTTTCTTTTTCTATGTTTTCCTCTTTTGCGATTTCTGCCCATTTTTTTTGTTCTTGTTTTAACAACCGGTTTTCCCGGAGAACCTTTTCAATCCCACTAAAATGCATCAAACCCTTATTAAGAAGCAGCCAATCCAGGGAGATATCGAATTTTTTCGAAAGGACAGCCTGGCACTTCAACGAAGGAAAACTCAAAGCTCTTTCGTATTTCGTGTAAGCGTTATAGCTAATATTAAGGGCCTTAGCCATTTTAAGGCGAGTAAGCTTTTGTTCGCTGCGAATCGCTGTGATCCTGGAAGCGATTCCTTTAAAATCGTTTTGGTCATTCATCGTATCGTTCCTCTTAACCAATAGCTTTTAATAAATAAGATTATAAGCTAACACGTGTCCTTTAGGCAAGTGTGCGTATGGCTTAAATAAATTTTTTATCTTCCATCTTCCCTGATGATAAGGCACCTGCCAGTGCTGTTATTGGGAAGATAAGATGGCTGTCCCGGGAGTATCATTACCTGTCCTGGTGGATAAGACATCTGTCCTGAAAGTGTAGCTATCTGTCCCGAAAGTGTAGATGTCTGTCCTGAAAGTGTAGCCATCTGTCCCGAAAGTGTAGACATCTGTCCTGAAAGTGTAGATAACTGTCCCGAAAGTGTAGTTGTCTGTCCTGGCGGATAAGACATCTGTCCTAAAAGTGTAGTCATCTGTCCTGGCGGTTAAGACATCTGTCCCAAAAGTGCAGCCATCTGTCCCGGTAGATAAGACATCTGTCCACTTAGATACGTTGATACGTTATACCTGGCGAGAAATACTGGAATACTGGTGCATTGCATCTTAAAATATAATAATATAATAAAATGGGGACTGTTTAACGGATCAAAAGGATACGGGTATTGATCGGATAGAGCCACTCGATGCCATTATGGGTAACCACAGCATCATCCTCCAGGGGAATCCTTACTTTTTTGCCTCCCCACTCAGATGCCGGGGTATAGGCAAAAAACTCGATGGCAAATATATTTGTGGGCCTTATGGTGAAGGTTAAACGCAGGGGATTGAACCAGGCAATGGATGGACCGATTCCATGACCCCAGTTACCAACAGAATGACAGCCGATAATGACTTCGGTTTTTGGGGTTCCCGTTGGCTTATTAAAGGTTTTCATGATGGCAAAACCGGCTTCCCGGACTTTTCGATTAAGAATCTCCAGTGTTTCTGCCGCGGTCCGGCCTACTTTTATATGGCGCCGAATAATTTTTCTCACTTCCAGGGCCTGATCAAAGGCATTTTGAATCCCGGCCGGGGCTTTGGTTTCTCCCGGTTTTAATACGTAAGCAGTGCGTTTCATATCGGTATAAAGATTCATCAGTCCCACCCCCCAATCGATCATGATCAGGTCGCCTCTCTGGATAATGCGTTCATTGGACACGGCCTCGATTCCGTCGGGTCCGGTGATATAGATCGACGGCATGTCAAAGGATGAACCCAGGCCTCTTTTTTTAAGTTCTTCCATGATCCACCAGGCCACGTCTTCCAACCTGGTTTGGCCTGGTACAATGACTTCGTTTGATAAAGCCCGTTCGGCAATTTCGTGGGAAATTCTACCCGCCTCACCAAAGGCGACAATTTCGCTGGCGACTCTCCTGGAACGGAAATCCGACACCAACTTTTCCGCTGAAACCAGTCTTTGGGAATAGATGTTCCCAAGGGTTTTTTTTAGGTGTAAATACCCCATGTGGGACAGGTTATCGGCCGCGCCGATTTTCTCAGATGTATTAATACCGATGCGTTTTGGGTCCCTTTCCTTGACAAACTTAACTAAATCCGCTGCCGGGGCAAATATATCGTAAGCGCCGCATTTCTCGATTAAATATCCATCGATGCCTAAAGCGGCTCGCTCGATTCGGTTACCGCCCCTATCGGTAAAGATATAGTAACCGATACTTGAAACATATCCTCTTCCGAAATCCTCATATAGAGGGCCGACATTCCCCTCTTTTACCATGGTAATCCACATATCGATCTTATTTTCCCGCATCACCTTCGGCAGGATGATATCGAACTTATCCCTTCTGATCTGATTCATCATCTCCCAGCGGAGACGGGCATCCCCTGCTTTTAACAAAATATCAGGCAATATAGTGAATCCCAAAATCAAACAAAAAACAAAAATATTTTTCTTCATGGCGTCACTCCTTATTTTATACATTTCGATCAATAACCATTTTAGACGATAACTCTATTATTTTCAATCCCCCAGTTTGGAGCCCGGCAATTCTAATTTGGCAAACTTGCCTGGCCCCTAAACTCCTTTTATTGTTTCCGCCAGACTTCTATGCTGTCAAACGTTTTTTTAAAACGCCTGTTAATGAATTGTGTTAGCGTATCACCCCTATAAAGTCCTCCCACTTTTCCAGGGATCGGGGCCTTTGGCAAATTTTGCACGGTGTATTTTTTACCTGAAGAACCAAATACCTGGATAAAATGGTCAATCATGTCGCTTCCAGTTACATATCCCGAATGGGCATCATCGATAATAACAACATCTCCTTTTTTTAAACGCTTACCTGCGCCGGGCATTCGAGCGGCATTCGTATAGGGAAAACGTTTATAACCATTATCTTTTAAATATCCACGCAGTTTTGAAGCACTTATCCCTGTCCCGGGTATATCTATCGGGCTGGGGTCCTGGCCGCTTACCCGGTAATATGTATAATCATGACACCAAACAATCCCGTACAGCGGCCTGGCAAGTGACAGAACCAGTATTAATACTGCTGGAAATACAAAAACTGTCAGGAAAATCGCTTTTTTCATAATAAAATATTAGAAGAAATAGTGGAGAAAGTCAACAGTTGAAAGAACATTTTTATCTTTTCCAGGGAAATCGGTAGATATTTGCCTAATTGACTGGTGGATTATTTGCCTGGCACCTATTTCATCACTACCAGGCATACGGTTTTAGCAGTGTCATCGCAAAACCCTATCGAATCACAGAATTGAGTAAGATATTACGTGATGTTATGATGTCATAATAGTGTATTATTTGCTTGTATTATTTGCTTGTCCCTTAAATTTATACAACAAAAGTGGGAAAAAGTTGAGGAGAAAAATCAGGACCGGGTTTTTCTTTATCACTTGCGTTTTAGAAAAACCCGGCCCCATTTACTATTCGTTTTATGGGAAGGATTAAACGTCTAATTTACGTTTTTTTGTATGCCTGAACCAACCAGGCCGTAACCAAAAAGAGCTTGGCTAAAATCAGGTTAAGGTTAAGGAAGAAAATCTTTTCCTCAACCTCAGCCTTAACCTCAACCTTGTTTATTATTATAGTATAAAATTTGATAGGAGGTTATAACTGATGTTCCAAAATAGAAGCAAAATCGTTCCAAAATTTTTTTAGTGCCTGCCCTTTAATGGTTTTTTATCTTGACGCCTTATCCGCTTTACTTTACAATGTATTCATGGATGTTTGTTTATACTTTATGAATTTGAATTTGTTTCGAATTTCGTGCTTGATCTCTGCGCAATTTCGGATTTTCAAGGGTGCGCCAGGTTTTTTAAGACTTTGACGCACCCTTGCTGGAGGTACGATGAGAGCTATTGTTATCGCAGTAGGCAGCGAAATGCTGGAAATGAATCGCCAGGATACCAATACCCTTTATATTACCCAAAAACTGATGGAAAAAGGTCTCCTGGTGGATATGAAAATAATAATAGGAGACGATATGCAGAACCTGGCGTGGTTGGTGAAACAGGCATGCAAACGAACACAATTGGTGGTCCTCACCGGTGGGCTGGGACCTACGGAGGATGATATCACCCGCGAGGCCGTTGCCACTGCATTGAAAAAAGAACTGGAATTCAGAGAAGAAATGGTGGCGCAAATAGAAGAACGTTTTAGAAAAAGAGGATTGGAAATGCCTGAAATAAACACACGACAGGCATTTATTATTAAAGGGTCGGAGGTGATTCCCAACCCCAGAGGTACGGCACCGGGTCTTTTTATCGACGACGAACAGTGCCGGGTTTTGCTGCTGCCAGGCCCTCCGGCAGAGATGAAACCCATGTTCGACAGTGTACTGGAAGAAAAAATCTCTCCCCTTTGTAACTACCATATCTATACACGCAGCTTTAAATTTGGCGGCGTGACCGAATCCGGGGTGGATTCCCTGATCGCGGAACTCTATACCAAATACAAAAACCCCAAAACCACTATCCTGTCTTCACCGGGCATTATCGAAGTGCACCTGCTGGGGCGTTCCAGGAAAGCAATGGATGAAACCCGCATACTGACCGATGAATTGGCGGAGAAAATCAAAGAACGAATGAAAGATGCCTTGATTACTGAGAAAGATATCAGCTTTGAACAATATATCGTGGAAGAACTGAAAACGAGAAATCTCACCCTCAGCGTGGCGGAGAGCTGCACCGGCGGTGGGTTGGGCAACCGCATTACCAATGTGCCCGGCAGTTCCGACGTGTTCCTGGGGGGAGTGATCGCCTATTCCAACCAATTGAAAATGAAACTCCTGGGGGTAAACGAAAACACATTAATCAAACACGGTGCGGTGTCCAAAGAAACCGCCAAAGAAATGGCAAATGGTGTCCGGCAGTTAACTGGTGCGAATATTGGTGTGGCTGTCACGGGTATTGCCGGTCCGGGCGGCGCTACTGCCAAAAAACCAAAGGGCCTGGTGTTTATGCATTTATCTGCTGAAGACATGGATATGGGAATTTACCAGATCTTCCCCGGGGCCCGGGAAATGGTCAAGACCCGAACGGTGAATTACAGCCTTAATCTTATCAGAGAATATTTGTGGACACTGGATAAGGCATGATACGTTTTAACGATTCGGAAATAACCCGGGACTATTTCTACAAACGAAAAGTCATCGTTTATCAACGGGAAAACGGGTATCGGTTCTCTGTTGATGCTCCGATCCTGGCGGATTTTCTGCCATCCCTTCCTGGCCGGGAGGCATTGGAAGTGGGGACCGGGGTGGGGATTGTGGCGCTGCTGGCTTTGTATAAAAAAAAGTTTTCCAGGATTTACGGGTTGGAAATCCAGCCGGGTTTAAGCGAACTGGCAGCCATTAATGCCAGGGAAAACGGTTTTTCTCAGAATCTGCTGGTGAGAACCGGTGATTTTAATGAAATCTACAAGGATTTTTCCGGGATTCAACACATTTTTTCAAATCCCCCCTATTTTGAAACTCACCGCGGCCGTTTAAGTCCAAACCTTGAAATACGAGACGCTAAAACCGAAACCAAATTATCTTTACCCCAACTGCTGACCCATTCCTATTCCATACTGGGGAAAAAAGGCAGCCTCTACCTGGTGCTGCCGCATTCCAGGTATAAACAACTGATGGACGTGATACCAGGAATCGGTTATTATGTGTCGCGGCTGCGGCTGATTTTTTCATTTAAAGATGGAAAACCCGAACGTTTTCTGATACAATTAACCAATTATAACGTTTCTCTGGTTGAAATGCCGCCGTTAATTATATTCAAAGAAAAAGGCGTGTATACGGCTGAAATGGATAAGATACTGACAGGATAAGGATACATGTAACCATGATTGAGAGACTGAAACAGCTGTACAAGTACAGGCAACTGATTATTACCCTTGTATCCAGGGAGTTGAAAGCCCGGTACAGGGGTACGGTGTTCGGTTTTTTATGGAGTTTTTTAAATCCCTTACTTTTGTGTGCTGTTTTTTCCATTGTGTTCGGGGTCATTTTGCCCGGCAGCAGTGGACGAGTGAGGGACATTAATCTGGTAGGTATCAACTATGCCATTTTTCTATTTACCGGCTTGCTGCCCTGGTTATGGTTCAATTCTTCCATCCTGGAGTCCGCCAATGTGCTCTTTGTTCACGGCAACCTGATCAAAAAAATCCAGTTTCCCGTTGAAGTGCTGCCCATCATGGTGGTGCTCACCAATATGGTGCATTTCCTTCTGGGCGTTCCGATTCTAATATTAATCATTGTTTTTTTGGGACAGGGATTTGGATTAACCTTCTGGGTATTCTTTTTCCCGGTGGCCGTATTAGTTCAGTTTGTCTTCACCATGGGGTTAAGTCTCTTTGTTTCTGCCCTGACGGTTCATTTCCGGGATTTAAAAGACATCCTGACCAACCTGCTGACGTTGTGGTTTTTTGCCACCCCCATTATTTATTCATTACGGAACCCCAATATTCCGCAGCATAAACCCCTAGTATGGGCATGGAACTTAAACCCTATGACTCATATCATTGAAGCTTACCAGTATACTTTTGTATACCGCGAACTTCCCCATTGGAAAAAACTTCCCGTTACCTTTATTGTCGGCCTGATTTGTTTCTACGTTGGCTATTTGATTTTTGATAAATTACGAGACACCTTTGTGGAAGAGGTATAATATGAATAACACTCACGATACACACGACATATACTCGGTCGTTGCAAAAGATATTGTCAAGTATTACAAGAAATACTCCCATAAACATAAATTTTTAACCCTTAAAAGCGCGCTGGTGAATCGTACCCTTTTCTCCGCTTTGAAACAGGATGAAAAATTCGCGGCCCTTAAAGGGGTAAGCTTCAAAGTAGAAGAGGGTAAAACCTTGAGTGTCATCGGTGAAAACGGTTCCGGCAAGAGTACCCTGCTTAAAATCCTGGCCGGGATCAGCAAACCCACGTCCGGTGAGGTGATTACCAAAGGTAGAATATCTGCTTTAATCGAATTGGGCGCCGGGTTTCACCCGGAAATTTCAGGACGGGAAAATATTTTTATTAACGGCATCATCCTGGGATTAACCAAGAAAAAAATACAGGAAAAACTCGACGATATCGTCAAATTCGCCGAACTGGAAGACTTTATCGATAACCCGGTAAAATCCTATTCCTCGGGTATGTATATGCGGTTGGGATTTTCCATTGCCATTAACGTAGACCCGGATATTCTCCTCATCGATGAAGTGCTGGCCGTGGGAGACGCGTCGTTTGTTCCCAAATGCCTGGATAAAATCAACGAGTTTAAACGAAAAGGCAAAACCATTGTTTTTGTTTCTCATGACCTCTCTACCGTGGAACGAATCAGCGATGAGGTGATCTGGCTGAAGGAAGGAAAGATCGAAATGCGGGGATATCCCAAGCGTGTGAGCGATGCCTACATGGAGTACATCGGTAAACGGGATGAGAAAAAAGCAGAAATCCAACACCAGGAAGAGGAAGAAGAGGGCGAAGATAACCGGGAAAAGCGCTGGGGCAGCAAGGAAATCGAGATCAATAATGTCAGGATGATGGACCGCACCGGTAAAGAAAAATACATCTTTGAATCCGATGAATCCTTTGCCATTGAATTCGACGTTTTTGCGCGGGAACCGGAAGAAGATTTCGTATTTGGAATCGGTATTTATAATTCCGAAGGTATCCAGTGTTACGGCACCAATACCTTTATCGAAGATTACAAGTCCAAACGTATTTCAGGCAGGGGGAAAGTTAAAGTGCACGCCCCGGAGCTGAACCTGGTCAACGGCACCTATTTCCTGGATGTGGCGGTTCATAAACGGGATGGGTATCCCTTTGATTACCACCATTTCCAGTACACCTTTAAAGTCACCTCTACCCATAAAGATGTGGGAGTCGTTCGTATCCCGCACCAATGGGAGTTTTCCCACAATATCAAACTGGAAAAACCACAGGATTGAGGGAGTAAATTTTTATAAATATTTACTCCTCCAAAAACCCTCTAATTCAATACCCATATTAAAAAAAGGTAAAGAACTATCCGATTTAACTATTATGACCGGTATTTGTGTTATTTTATAGATATGAAAAAAGAGGCAAGACATGTTAGACCGGTTAAAAAACTTTTTTAATTTCCAGGGCGTGCCTGGGAACAACTTACTGGAGTCTCCCCGGACCAAAATTGCCCATATCGAGTTTACGTCCCGGTGTAATCTCAGGTGCGTATTTTGTGCTGCCAGCCAGCCGGATTACCAAAGTTATGACCTGGATGAAAAAACAATAGAACATACGATCGCGGCACTGGAAGTACGGCATGTGGATGTGGTAAGTGTAAACGGTCACGGAGAAACAACCGTATATAAAGATTGGCATCGCTATTGTAATAAAATGCTGGATGCGGGAATCCCCCTCCATATTACTTCCAATTTTGCTAAAGTCTTCTCCGCTGAAGAACTCAAAACGCTTTCACGGTTTAAAAGTATTGAAATCAGTTGTGATACAAACGACCCGGAATTATTTAAGAAATTGCGGCGCGGCGCGGATTTAAGAACTATTTGTCTTAATATTTTGAGAATTCGTGCCCAGGCGGCCAAAGAAAATCGGTTGCCGCCGGAGATTTCGTTTAGCTGTGTGGTTTCCCATATCAATGTTTTAAACTTGATGGATTATGTATCTTTTGGAGAAGCATTAGGGGTCACCCATTTTAATTTCTGTAACCTCACCAAATACCCGGACCTGGAAGACGCTCTAAATACAAAACACATCACTGAAATGCCCGAAGAATTCGTGTATAAAGCAGTTGCATCACTCACTGAAACCTTTGAATTTCTAAGGCATTCAAATATCAAATATGACGTCCAACAAGGTTTGCTGGACACACTTCAACAGAGATGGCAAACGTTGAACCCGGAAGAACCGGGCTCGCTGCCAGGTCAACCTGATGGTGATGCTAAAAGAGAGGAAATACAGGAAGAGCTTGCCAGGGAAAGGTCAGTGAAGGAAGAATCCCAACCGCACCGTTATTCTTCGCTAAGACCGCAAGCCCAAACACGGGATTGTTTGGACCCGTGGCAATTCATAATGGTTCAAGCCAATAAAGATGTTCTACCCTGTTGTTGGCATGAGCCGATTTATTCCCTGGGTAAAGGGCAATCGTTGTTAAACGTTTTTAATAACACCCAATTCAAAGAGCTCCGCCGGCGATTGCTTACCGGTGAGTTACCTAAAGACTGCATGAATTGTCCCAGCAGGGCCTGGACAACAATCCATGATCTTAAAAGAAAAGTCTGGCATTATCTTAACCCTGGAATCTATAAATTTATGTCCCCTAAGATACCGGTAATTAAACCGGATATTTTAAGGAGTTTCGAACTGGATTACGGGCAGGGGTGGTATGATACCGAAACCAATTTGAATATTGAAGACCCTGACTGGCAAACATGGAAATGGACAGCCAAAAAGGCTGTTTGTATGTTGAAGAATCCCAAACGCAAGGCGCTGCTGATCATCCGAGGGACGGTGGATAAGTCGAAAATTAAGGACCAGAAGGTCATCGTTAAAATGAATGAAGGCATCCTGGAAGAGTTTATCCCTGGTACGGCAAAGTTTTTTAAGGAATACACGATTGCCCCGGGAATGATGGGAGAGGATAATGAACTTTCTCTTGCCATTGAAACAGACAAAATTTTTGTTCCCTCGGTATTGGACCCGGGAAGTAATGATAACCGTGAGCTGGGCATCCAGGTCTATCACCTCTTTTTCGGTGAAAAGTTGGAGAACTTAAAATCCCAGGCAAAAATCCCTAAAGCCGCTTTATGAATACTTTTTCTGTTCAGCCACCAGGTCACAAAGGCACTTAAGGGCGAAAAGCAGAGAGCAGCCCCCCAGGCTCTACGCTCTCGACAAGCTCTCCCCTGGTGTTTTAGCGGCAAAAAATAGATAACTGAAAAACATAGAAAAGACGCATGATTTCTGGTACAATATATGTCACCATATAGGTTATTTGAAAAAAATGAAAATTTTTAAGAACGTGGATGAATTGAATCGGCAGTTGGAAATGTTGGAGGGTAAGAAGATTGTCTTTACCAATGGTGTGTTTGATATTCTTCATCCCGGGCATATTGATTTGTTGGAATTCGCAAAAAGCAGCGGCGATTATTTAATCGTAGGCATTAATGATGACGATTCGGTCAGACGTCTTAAAGGAACGGATCGCCCCCTTTATCCTTTGGAAGAGCGGATGGAAATATTGGAAGCGGTGATGTATGTGGATTTTATTATTCCTTTTCCTGAAGACACGCCCTTGCAATTGATCAAACGTCTTTACCGGGTGGATGTCCTGGTGAAAGGAAGTGATTACAAACCCAATGAAGTGGTAGGAAGAAAAGAGGTCGAGGAATCCGGCGGCAAACTCCTTATTTTTGAGTTCAAAAACAACTCGTCTACCACCGCTCTCCTGGAAAAGATTAAGAAATAGGGGGACGCCGTGGGGCGGGATTTGACAAAAGAATTTCAATATGCTAAAAAGGTATTTGTATTTTTATAATGGTTGCAGCTAAATGTTAAAGAAGCAGGATATTGGTAAATGAGGATAGATTTTTTCGGGAAAACAGATAAAGGCCAGGTCAGAAGAACCAATGAGGATTTCTTTGCCGGAGAGAAGGTAAAGGAGAGAGAGTATCTTTTTGTGGTGGCTGATGGTATGGGGGGGCATCGTGCCGGTGACGTGGCCTCGAGATTAGGAACCGTTTGTTTTGTTAAACACTATAAAAAACTAAGGAAGAAAAAAAACTCTATTATTGACTCAATCGATCGTTCTCTAATTAAGGCAAATTTGGCTATATTGGAAAAAGCCACTTCTGACCCGCGGAAAAGGGGAATGGGAACAACGTTCAGTGCAATGGTCATTTCAGATATGAAAGCGTATATCGCACATGTAGGAGATTCCAGGATATATTTGATCCGGGAAGACAAAATCTACCAATTGACAACGGATCATACCTTTGTGGGTAAAATGGTGGAAGAGGGGCGAATTACTGAAGATGAGGCCCGGGACCACCCCCAGAAGAATATCTTATATATGTCCCTGGGGGCTCGTAAAACCTTTGAACCGGAAATAAACAAAAATTTTGACATCCAGGAAGGTGATACGTTTATTATGTGTTCTGATGGTCTTAACAATATGGTAGAGGATCGTACCATCAAGGAGTATGTGCTTTCTTACAGTACCAGGGAATCTGTGGAGGAATTGGTTAAACTGGCCAATACCAATGGCGGTACTGATAATATTACCCTTCAGGTTATCCATGTAAATAAAAGTCGAGAACCTGAGAAAACCGAGCCTATACCAATTGTAAAGGAAAAAGGGAAGCCTTTTGGATTTATAAAGAAGTTTTTTAAAAAGTGGACGGCGTCCACACCCTATAGGAGTCGTTCATGACGGTTGAAAGGTACCTACCGGAAAAACGTTGTTTTTTTAGGGCGTTTTTACAGAGTATTAATAATAAATGGACAGCGTCCATAGAGGAGGCGTAAAAATGAGCATAAAGTCTTTTATAAACAAGTTAGTCCCACGTAAAGATAAAAAACCACCAGGAACACCAACTCCAGCGTCAGACGTTCCTCCTTTCCCGGAATTAGAAGTAGAGGTGACCCAGCCTGAAGTATCATTTGAGAAGCTGGATACACGTATTGAAAAAGTGGGAACAGTGCCGGAAATTCATGTTTACGTAAATGATGAGAAAACCAATATTCATACCCTGGCGGCTGAAACAAAAATCGGCAGAGACCCCTCTCAATCCGATATCATTATTTCAGAACTGATTGTTTCCAAATTGCATTGTACTATCTATTCCAGGAATAATGATTTCTTTATTGAAGACAATAATTCCACCAATGGGGTCTTTGTTAATCATGAAAGAGTAACTGACGAACAAAAAATAGAAAACGGTGATATTATTATGCTGGGTAGAAAGGGAACGGTTAAACTCGTTTTTCATAAGCGTTAAACATTAACCTTTAAACGTTGAACATTGAACATAAAACGGAGGTAAAAAAAATGAAACATAAATATTTTGTCATTGTTGTTGTGATGGTGTTTTTTTTCTCATTACTGTTAAGTGGTGGAGGAAAAATGGAAAAGATCGACAGAGATAAAATTTTGCAAACCGGTAAAGAGTGGCAATATATGTATGACAAGTACGAACCGGATGAAACGTTCCTTGAAACGTTGGAAGCGACACTGGGTAAAAACTTGAAGATCGATGTTTACCTGGGGCTCTGGTGTTCGGATTCTCTCAACAATGTGCCGAAGTTTATAAAAATCCTTGACAGGCTTGAAACCAAAGTACCCATTAATTACTATACCGTGCCGCGAAAACCCAGCAAGGACGTCAAATACTTTATTGAGGACTTGAAAGTGGAACGGGTGCCCACGTTTATTTTTTACCGGGATGAAAAAGAAATCGGCCGTATTATTGAAAATCCCAAAAAGACCCTGGTGGAAGATTTCCTGGAGATTATTTTTTAAATCCACTGCCCCACGTAGGGAATGATGGTTTACTATTTATCCCTGGGTTCCAATATGGGAGACAGGGCCGCCAATATTAAAAAAACCATAAATTTTCTCCGGGGGACCGGGGACGTTTTAAAAATATCTTCCATTTACGAGACAGAGCCGCAGGGAATGGCACCCGGGGCCGGGTATTTTTATAACCTGGTAATCGGTTTGCAGACATCCCTTTCCCCTCATGACCTCCTGGAGGAGATCAAACAGTTTGAAAAACAAATGGGCCGTGATATGACCAATTCCCATAACCAACCTCGTACTATTGACATTGATATATTGCTGGCAGAGGATCAGGTGGTGAATACGGAAAACCTGGTGATTCCACATAAACTAATGCACAAGCGGGCATTTGTTTTGGTTCCTTTAAATGAAATCGCCCCACATGTTATCCACCCGGTTTTGAAGAAAACAGTCAAAGAAATCCTCTCCGGCCTGCAATCAACGGAGATGGTTAACAAAAACTTTTCTTCGTGCCCTTCGTGCCTTCGTGGTAAAATTAAAAGTGCTGGAATTGTGAACTTTTTTTAAAATATTTCGTTTTTCTATACGTTAGGAGGAACAATGAAGCGTATAAAACGAACATGCAGGGTGTTGACATTGATTTTGATGTCTATTTCGTTTGTTTCTTTTGCTTTTGGTTACAGACATGAAAATACAATAAAGCACGTATTTCCCATTAACCCGGACGGTGTATTCCGGTTAAAAACCATACGGGGTGATATATATCTGTCCACTCATACCGAGAATGAGGTCAGGATAAAAGCCATTTTAATGGCTGAAGAAAAAAGCGAGCTTGAAAAGGCAGACATAAAATTTGAAGCTGATGCTGAGGCAGTTTTTGTCTCTACCGGGGACAGAATGGTCAAATCAGAGATAGGAATTCAATATGACTTGAAAGTTCCTGAAAATTTGAAATCAGTATATATAACTACTTTTAACGGGAAGATAGACTCACAGGGTGTTTACCGGGAAATTGACTTGAGGGCAGCCAATGGTGATATTGAGTTCAAGGGAGATTTTACCGGGTGCCGTTTGAGAGCAGCCAATGGTGATATTGATGTGGATGTGAGGAAAACACTTAAGGGTGATATAACCGGTGAAAGTGGCAATGGTTCCATCCGGCTGGAGTTAACAGCGGATTCGGATTTTTCAGTAGAGGGCAGCACGCGGACCGGGGTTATTCGCAGTGATTTTGAAACCACTATCACGGATGCTTTTATGGGGTCTGGTATAAAGGGTACGGTTGGAAAAGGCACCCACCAGGTTAAGTTGAAAGTGGTGAATGGTGATATAGCGGTAAGGAAGCAGTAGTTAGTTGCCCGTGAAATCTCACCATTTTTTGGCAAAAAATCCGAAATTGCGCAGAGATCAAGCACGAAATTCGAAACAAATTCGAATGACAAAAATTCAAATGACCAAAACAAATATCTTACGCCCATACCGAGCTCCTTTTGTTTTGAATTTCGAACATTTGGATTTGTTTCGGATTTCGGGTTTCGGGTTTCGTGCTTTAAAAAAATGAAATAATTCTTTTGATTGTCACTTTACTTTTTTCCCGAATATCGTTAAAATATGTTTTAATAACTACCAGGGGGTACTATGAGTGTGATGACTATACTGCATCTTTCGGATATCCATTTTAGGGCCAAAGGTCTCGAAACCGAAAAAACCTATCGTCAACAGGTAAGCAAACATATGATGGAAGCAATCGGGGAGCATCTGGATAAGAATCAAATCGTGCCGGATGTGGTAGTGGTTACCGGTGACATTGCCTATTCAGGGAAAGAAGAGGAATACGAGGAGGCCGCAGCGTTTTTCAAAGACCTTCAATCTATTTTACCACCTGAAACCTCATACCTGGCAGTACCGGGAAATCACGACGTGGACCGGGAAAAGATCAGGAAATCGTTTTCGCTTCACCAGAAAGTTCAAAAGCAAGAAGTAGATGGATTCCTTGAAAATAAAGAAGAAATGGCCTTTTTTGTTAATCCCAAATTCAGCGCTTTCCGCGCCTTCGTGGATAAACTGCATCCAGAGCTTTATAAAGAGGAAGCGGATTATTTCTGGGTAAAAGATGTAGAAGTTAAGGGCGTGTCTTTTTTGGGGCTCAACAGTTGTTGGGCATGTGAAAACGATGAAGACAAAGATAAAATAACGCTGGGACTTCCCCAGGTGACAGCGTCCCTTGAACAGGCCGGAATGCCCAACCGCATTTTGCTGATGCATCATCCGCCCAACTGGTTGAATGAAGATGACTGGAACGGGTATGAAGGAGAGATTTTTAAACGCTGCAAATTGATTCTCCACGGCCACACCCACCGGGATAAGGCGTTGGTCTATACAAATCCTTCCAATTCATGCATTTGCCTGGGTGCCAATGCCTCGTATACCTATGAGAAGAAAGACGGTTTTATCGGTTTCCAGTTTATCCGGGTGGAATTCGGGCCAGAAGGATTGGCCGTGAAGGGATGGCCGTATCGATGGGAGAGCAGGGACAGCTTCCGGTTCGTCCCGGATATCGATCGCTATGAAGGGCAGGAGGGAAACCCTATTTTGAACTGGAAACCTTTGAACGCACGCCGGTAACGAAGCCAAAACCCTTTAAACCTCTTGAAATTCCAAAAAACTACAAAGAATGGGTAGAGGAATTTTTTTCCACCATGGACATCGACCTGTTGGCTCGAAAGGGAGAAGTTATTACCGTCAGCCTCCCAGAGCTATACATCCCCATTGAAACCCTGAACCCCTTTTATAAAAAACGAATTACATTACCTGAAAAAGCACTGGATATAGAGGAACCCTCATATATCGATATCGAGGCGCTGGTGGGGCGGAAGAGTCGCATCCTGCTGCGGGGTGGGGCCGGCACAGGAAAAACCACGTTGATCAAACACCTGGCCTATACCGTTACTCATGACCTCTGTACTCCCGATCTCAAAGGATATCTGCCAGTCATGGTATTTTTAAAAGACCTATGGCTCATTTTTTACGAAAAACTCCAGGAGGGTAGAAAAAAAGTGGTATTTGAAGATTTACTTTTTCTTTACCTTAAAAAGACTGAGTGTCCACTGAACCTGGATATTATCTCCGGATATCTCTCTCAACAAAAAGCATTGTTTCTTATCGACGGCCTTGATGAAGTACCCGATCATCTTCGTAAAGACCTGGTTAAGATTATTTCGCAGTTTCAATTTACCAATAAAAAGAACCGCTTTTTATTGACCGGCAGGCCCCACGGGATTGCCGGTCCGGCGGTATCTCATTTTAAAGATGATCTTCAGGACATCGAACCCCTGGACGACAAAATGGTCGAGGATTTTATTAAGAAGTGGTTCAAGGCGGTATCCGGCAAGGCAAAAGGTGTAGGGAAAGAGACCGCGGGGGCCATGTTATCGGATGTTGGCCGGCATGAGCATATTTCCGTATTTACGCAGAATCCGCTGCTTTTGACCGCGGTTTGTATTCTTTACCAGGATGGAAAGCGCATCCCTGAGCAGCGGGCCGACCTGTACAATCGCATTATCGATAACCTGATTCACCGGCGGTTCCACAACCCGGCCCAACCGGGCAGAGAAAACCAGGTCCTGGAGTTCCTGATGCACCTGGCGTACAACGCCCAGGTGAAAAACCGGAAGACCATCGATAAATCCGATACCCTGGAATCCTTGAGAACCATTTTTTCCCGCCGTGACGATGAACGGGAGAGCCAATACCAACTGCGAATATCAAACCTGTTGGATGAAATAGAACCAAACTGCGGCCTTTTCAACCGTCTCAGCAGCGGTGAGATCGAATTTACCCATCTCACCTTCCAGGAATTCCTGGCAGCCAAGCATATGGTGTACATGGGAATCGATTGGAAGCAATACCTGGAAAAAGAGTGGTGGGAAGAAACCTTACTGCTTTATACCGGTTTCATGAGTCTTGACCGGAAACGGGAAAGCAATGCCATCGTTGGGGCAATTTTAGAAGCGGTTGAAACGTATAAACGAAAAAAAAGCAGTCTACGTATTCAATTCCTGGCCGGGAAAGCGCTGTGTGATTTTCAGCCTGCCAAACGGGAACTGCAAGTAGTTAACCGAGTTCTGGACGCAATGTACCGTTTAATCGATTCGAAGGAAAACGTTGAACACCGGTTCCAGGCAGGTGTTTTTGTGGGTGACCTGGGAGATACCCGCATCCATCCGGATAACATGGTGCCTGTACCTGCTGGCGAGTTTATTAGAGGCTCAAATGACGGGGAAGATAACGAAAAACCGGAGCGGCGGATTTACCTGGATGCTTTTGAAATTGGTGTGTACCTGGTAACCAATCAAGAATTCAAACTATTTGTAGAAGACAAAGGGTATGAGAAGGAGGAATTATGGACACCGGAAGGATGGCAGTGGAGAACTAAAGAAAACATAACAGAACCAAAATATTGGCATGACCGGAAATGGAATGGTCCCAATTTCCCGGTGGTGGGAGTTAGCTGGTACGAGGCGGCGGCTTATGCCAACTGGTTAAGTCAAGTGATAGGCAAAACCTATCGTTTGCCTTTCGAAGCCGAGTGGGAGAAAGCCGCTAGTGGTACAGATGGAAGGGAGTATCCCTGGGGTAATAAATTTGATAAAAGTATGTGCAATTCGGGTGAATCAGGGCTGGGACGAACCAGCCCGGTAGGAATATTTCCAGGGGGTGCAAGTCCTTACGGCTGCTACGACATGGCGGGCAATGTCTGGGAATGGTGTGCGGATTGGTATGATGGCAAATATTACCATGACAGTCCTGCAAAGAACCCCAGGGGGCCTACGGACGGCTCCGGCCGGGTGTTCCGCGGCGGCCGGGGGTCCCGGCAGGGCTGCCGGGCCTCCTACCGCGACTGGAACGCCCCGGTCGGCCGCGGCGCCCTGGGCTTTCGTCTTGCGAGGTTATTATAATTTACTACTTTCCACTTTACTACTTTACCACTTTCATTTTTTTTCTTTTCGCCGCAGGCGTTAAAAATATTGTCCGCAGGACGCCGCTTAAACGCGGAGCGAGGAAGCGAAGCCCGAAGCGAAGCGGTTATTTAAGTATTTCTTTCATGTCCCCTTTTTCTTTTCACCGGTTAAAATAAAAAAAAGGACAGGCAAGGAGATTGTGGCAGGAAAGTTCTGCCAGGTGAAAAAAAAGCTGTGAAATTTACCAATATCCTTTTTTAGAGAGCCTTTTCATCAAATTCAACCCTGGAAGGCGCCGGTCAATAATCAATTGTCAATTATTAATTGTTAATGAAGGATTTCTAATGACCTGGCCCGAATGGCACCTTATAGGCCATATTTTTCGTTTAATCTCATTTCTCTGATTTCTTTTATGGTTATGTCGGAGGGGATTTGAGTGTGCCCTCTTTTTCCCTTTTTCATTAAAGGAGATAAAGAGCTTGAAAAACTCCATGGGTTCATTTATAATACCACCATGATTAAAAACCATGCAACATTAAACATTTGCCCTGGGTTGGTGCGATGAGGCTCAAAGAATTATATATAAAAAATTTCAGAGGGTTTAAGGAACTGGAGATTAAATTCCCCGGATCAAATTTGCTGGTTTTTGTGGGAATCAACGGTGCAGGTAAATCCTCTATTCTGGATTGCATCGCGATGTTCCTATCCCAATTTGTAGGTGAACTATGCAGAAAAAGCTCTAGAGAAAACGAGTTCCCTATTACAGAAAATGATATAAACATCGATGCAGAAGAAACCAGCAATAAAGTTACAATTACAATAGAAGAATTTCTTATCGATAATACTTCAGAAAATGATTTTTCCTGGATAATTGAAAAAAATCGATCCCCGGGAAAACATAAAAGTAAACGTAGAAAACCAACCCTTTCCGATTATACTGACCAAATATACGACAAATTGAATAAACAACCGGGTTTAAATCTTCCTGCGCTGGCTTACTACCAAAACCAAAAGATTATCCTGGAAAATCATTCAAAATCGAAGCAAAAAAAATACGAATTCAACCAGTTTTATGCTTATGAAAATGCCTTTAAAAAAGGAATTCATGATTTTGACGATTTTATTACCTGGTTCAGGTTGGAGGAAGACTGGGAGAATGAAAAGAAAATAGAAAAGGGATTGGATTTTGTCAACAAAAACCTGGAAGTTGTAAGAAAAGCTTTACAAACCTTCCTGGATAAAATTCCATCTGCTGATTTATCACATCTGCGTGTGGTACGGTCAAAAAATAATAAAGTTTTTCGCTTTGATATTTCTCATGAAAGCTCCCTGGTAATCGAAAAGACAGGCAAAAGTTTAAAGATAGAGCAGCTCTCTGACGGTGAAAAAATGTTGCTGCTGGTGGTTAGCGATCTGGCGCGGCGATTAGCTATCGCAAATCCCGGCCTGGATGATGTGCTTCAAGGAAAAGGAATTGTTTTGATCGATGAAATCGATTTGCATCTTCATCCCCAGTGGCAAAGGGAAGTTGTTCCTGCCCTGAGAAGAACATTTCCCAACTGTCAATTTCTGGTTACTACCCATTCCCCGCAAGTATTGAGCAATGTTGAAAAAGAAAATATATTCATATTGGAGAATTACAATATTGTGGAAGAAACCCCCTTCACATTCGGAAAGGACAGCAATTCGATATTATATGAATTGATGAATGTTGGAGAAAGACCCGCATTAGTTAAGGAAGAATTGGATAATCTCTATCGTCTAATCGACGCGGAGAAAATCGAAGAAGCCAGGACAGAGCTAAAAAGACTGGCCGAAGTATTGGGAGAAAATGATAAAGATATTATAAGAGCAAATATGTATATCGACTTTTCAAGCACCTGAATATGAAATATATAAAAAAACAAAATGAACCGACATCTTTAAGGCAATTTCGGTCAATTCCCGGCGCTGTATATGACGCCTATAGAGACAAAGATGAATTACGTCAAGCACTGATGAAAGAACAAGGATTTATTTGTTGCTATTGTATGCAGCGGATAAAATTTGAAACCTCACATATCGAACATTGGAAACCTCAAAGTCTTTATCCTGGATATCAATTGGATTATAAAAATCTACTGGCGGTGTGCGATGGAAATGACGGAAAGCCGCAGCACTTGCAGCACTGTGACAGACGAAAAGGCAAACAAGAGATTACCATCAATCCGACTAATCTCAATTGTGAGACGCTGGTAAAATTTCGCAGTAATGGTGAAACCTATTCCCATGATGAAACCATTGATAACGAATTAAATGCTATTTTGAATCTGAATATTCAGACACTCGTTACTAATAGAAAATATATCCTGGATCCGGTGATACGGAAATTGACCGCAGAGAACCCGGATGGCATTCCATCAAAAACGGCCTTGAAGAAAGAAATTCGTAAATGGGAAACTCTTGGAGCTGATGGCAAATATAAACCATATTTAAGAATCGTTATTTTTTTCCTTGAAAAAAGGTTGACAAAATACACTTGAAAGCATAACTGAAAAACTCCTCATCCTTTTGCGAACTTTTGTGTTCTATTTCAATATTCCAACGGATTAATCAGGAATTGATTTTGCGCATGATTTCATCGGCATTGTCGGAATTTTTCAATTTGGTAAAAATCTCCTGCCACTTTCCCTGGGCATCCAGGATAAAATCAATCAACTCCCTGACCGCCCCCCTGCCGCCATACCGCTTGGCAATATAATGCGATATCCGCTTAATCAACGGATGCGCATCCCCAACCGCAGCAGAAAAACCCACCATTCCCATCACCTCGGCATCACCGATGTCATCCCCAATATAGGCGACTTCCTCCTTTGTCAATTCATATTTCTCCAGCAGCTGGAAAAGAGGAGCGGTTTTATCTCTTACCCCCTCAAAGTAATCATCTACATGCAATTCCTCCACTCGTTTCTTGACGGCTTCGGATTTCTTCCCACTAATAATGGCAGTTCTAATACCTGCAAGCCCGGCAAAAATAATCCCGGTTCCATCCTTCACATCAAACGACTTCAGGGCAGTACCATCAGGAAGAACAAAAAATCTCCCATCCGAAAGCGTGCCGTCCACATCCATCATTAATAATTTAACCTTCTTGGCTAATTCTTTTTGATCCATTATATCATCTCCGTTCTCCATAAATCATGCAAGTGCAGCAAACCTTTTAAATGACCATTCCCCGGGTCTGTCACTACCAGGGAGGTAATCAAATGCTCCTCCATGATTTTTAAGGCCTCCACTGCAAGATTGTCCTCACCAATGTCCAACGGTTTGCTGGTCATGCATTCGGCAGCATTTGCTTTGGAAAAATCAACCCCTTTTAAAAAATTCCGGCGCAAATCACCATCTGTAATCACACCCCTAACAATAGAATCATTACCAACAACAATNNCCAACAACAATGCCAATACCAAATTTCTTTTCATTGATGATTTTGAGTACATCGGTCATAATTGTATTTTCTTCTATTATAGGTAGTTCGTTGCCCGTATGCATCAGGTGTTTTACTTTCAACATTTTTTTACCAATCGAACCGCCGGGATGATAAAACCTGAAATTTTCCTCACTAAATCCTTTTTTCTCCATTAAGGCAATAGAAATGGCATCACCCACTGCCAATGTCAAGGTAGTGGAAGCGGAAGGTACAAGACCAATGGGACATGCCTCCTTTTCCACACTGCAGTCAATACAAACATCACTCTCCCTGGCAAGCGTGGATTGAGTATTCCCTACTAAAGAGATTAACTTTACCCCGATACGCCTGATATAATCCAAAAGTCTCAGTACTTCAAACGTCTCCCCACTGGAAGATAACGCCAACACCGCATCATCACTGTTGATGATACCGATATCCCCGTGCAGGGCTTCCGACGGATGCAAAAATACCGACGGTGTCCCGGTGGAGGTGAGAGTAGCTGAAATTTTTTTGGCAATCAAACCGGATTTCCCCATCCCGGTGGTAACAATTCGTCCTTTGGTTTTGAAAAGGATGTTAACGGCCCTCTCAAAACTCTTATCAATCCTGGCAATTGTAGTCTGGATGGCTCTTGCCTCAATTTCCAAAACCTTTTTGCCAATTTCTACTAAATTCATGAAGCTATATTATATAATTTTTTTAGTAAAATTAATAGTGGTTTTAATTTTTTTATGGGCAAAGAATTCTTACCATCGGAGAGAGCCTTTTCCGGTTCCGGGTGAACTTCCATGAAAATACCGTCTACTCCGGCCACTACACCACAAGAAGCCAATACAGGGATGAATTCCGGGTTTCCACCGGTTATACCATCTGCGGCCGTGGGCCGCTGCACCGAATGAGTGACATCCATGACCACAGGCAGCCTGGTCTCTCTCTTCATAATGGGAATGTTTCGAAAATCCACCACCAGGTTCCTGTAGCCAAAAAAAGTTCCCCTTTCAGTCAACAGGATTTTAGAATTACCGGTTGATTTGATTTTCTCCACCACCAGGGACATATCTTCAGGTGCCATAAATTGACCTTTTTTGACATTTATTGGCAGCCCGGTTTTACCGGCAGCCACCAATAGATCGGTCTGGCGGCACAAAAAGGCTGGAACCTGGAGGGCAGATAAAACTTCAGCCGCAGGTTCTGCCTGCCAGGGTTCATGGATATCTGACAACACCGGGACCCCCAATTCTTCTTTAATCCGCCGTAAAATACGCAAACCCTCTTGCAAACCAGGACCGCGATAAGAAGAAATGGATGAACGGTTGGCTTTGTCAAAAGAGGCTTTGAATATAAACGGGACCTGCAAGTTATGGGTTATTTCCTTGAGCTGATAAGCCATTTCAAGGGTAAGTGATTCATCTTCAATGACGCAGGGGCCCAGGATAAAGAAGATCCCTTCCTTAGGCGCACCAATTTCAATATTACCTATCTTAAAATCAGCACCAAAATTCATCTGATGATTTTATCAATAACTAAAAAAAAATGCAAATATCCGCATCATTTTTTTTTCAATGAGCCCCCCATAAGAGTGCCCCTACTGTTTTTGCAGCTCTTTCAGGTTATTGAGGGTCATGAGAATATCCCGTTTATTTTTACTATCCGGTGAAGAGACAACGCCATTTTTTTGTAATTGATCGATTAACCGGCCGGCCCGTGCATAGCCGATACTCATTTTCCGCTGCAAGAAGGATGCGGATGCCTGGCCGGAGTTGATAACCACTTCTGCTGCATCGAAAAACAGGTCATCAAAGTCTCTCTCTCCAGCTTCTGTCTCCTCTCCTGCCCGGGGTTTCACCACCTGGCTGTTGAATCGGGGGCGGCCAATTTTTGAAAGGTAGTTAACCACCCGCAAGGTTTCTTCTTCTGAAACATAAGCGCCATGCAGCCGCACCAGGGTAGCGGTTTTGGGTGGCAGAAACAGCATATCGCCATTGCCCAGTAATTTCTCCGCTCCCATGACATCGATGATGGTGCGGGAATCATGTTTGGAGGGAACAGCCATGGCAATCCTGGAAGGGAAATTGTTTTTAATGGTGCCGGTAATCACATCAGTAGAGGGCCTCTGTGTGGCCAGGATCAAATGAATGCCCACTGCCCGGGCTTTTTGGGCAAGACGTGCCACATTGTTCTCAATATCTTTGCAGGCTTCCAACATCAGGTCAGCAAACTCATCAATAGCAACAACAATATAAGGAAGTTTTTCTATATCCTCCAATTTATCCAGGGCGTCGTCTTCTGTTTGCTTCAAAAACTCAAGTTTTTTGTTATATTGATCCAGGCTCCTTGCCTGGAGCAGGGCCAATTTTTTATAGCGGTTCTCCATTTCAAAAACAGCCCAATCCAGGGCATTTTTAGCAAGTTTGGTATTCACCACCACAGGTGTCAACAGGTGGGGCAGGGTGTTGTAAAAAGCCAGCTCCACCCGTTTGGGATCGATTAACACCAATTTGACCTGCTCCGGGTTTGATTTGAACAAAATACTCAGTAATATGGTATGAATGGCAACGCTCTTACCACTGCCCGTGGCACCGGCAATAATCAGATGCGGCATTTCCCGCAAGTCGGAAACAAAAATCTCACCACTCTTGGTTTTTCCCAGTCCGATAGTCAACGGCGAACGAGAGCGCTGGTAATCTTCTGATTCCATAACTTCTCGCAAATGAATGATCTCCCGTTTTCTATTGGGGATTTCAATACCGATGGCTTTTTTCCCCAGGATTCTATCGATACGCACATACTGGGCCTTTGCCACCAATGCCAGGTCTTCGGACAGGGCGGTGACATCTTTCACTTTTATACCGGTATCTGGCACGAATTCATAGGTGGTAATCACAGGCCCGGGGGTATATTCCACTATCTCGCCGCGAATGCGAAATTCACTTAAACGCCGGGTCAACTCTTCTTTTTTCTCTTCCAGCTCCTTAAAATCGATTTTGCTCTTTTCTGTGGGTGCGTCAAGATAACTCAGCGGGGGAGGTTGATATTGGGTACGCTTAATAATATTATCTTCAAAATCGGCAAACAACGAACCTTCTTCCGGGATTTTGCTGGGCTGCCGGGCAATTTGCCGTTTTTGCTGCAGTTTTTCCTTTTCTTTTATTGGTTTTTCTTTCTCAATATCTCCGGTTTTATCACTGGCTTTATCCCATACTTTGGTTTCGGCCTGGTAATCGTTTTTGTATTTTTCCTGGATTCGTTTCAGACTCCTGTATTTCTTGAACTTTTCATACTGGCTTTTTATAAAGCGAGCTGCCCAACCGAAAAATTTCACGGCAGTTTCTAACAAAAACGTCAGTATTTTTCGCAGCGACAATTTGGCAATAAGGATCAGCGATATAACAATCAATGCTAAAAAGAGAAGTACAGTGAAAAACCGGGTAATTTGTCCCTGGAAAAACTCATTGATAAAATAGCCGATAATACCGCCGGACTTCACTTCATTGCCGCTGATTTCTGCAATAGGGTTGACATTGGAAATAAACGAAGAAAAAGCGATCAATAGTAAGAGATACCCGAAACTTTTGGAAATGACGCTGTGGATTCTTTTATTAAACAGGAAAAAAACCGTCAAAAACAGCAAGTAGAACACTATCGCATAAGAAGAATAGCCGAAGAGGTTAAACAATAGGGCAGAGAGTTGGGCACCCACCGGGCCGCCGTAGTTTTCAACGTGTCTATCCGGGGTGGAATTGAAGAAACTGGGGTCTGAAGGCGTATAACTGACAAGGCTGAATACCAAATAGACAGCAATAATCATCAGTGCGATACCGATGATTTCATTTTTCAAAGACAGTTCATTTGATCTTAAGGCTGCCGCTTGTTGTTGTCGCTGCTGTTTTTTACCTGTTTTCATATTGGTAAAGTATAAATATATCCATAGTTTTTGTCAAGTTAATATGGTCAAAATCCAGCGGTTATTTTTTGCCTTTCACTCCTTTTCATCCTCATCCGTCAGGATTCCTTGTGCTTCCGCAAAAGGCAAGACCGTATTACGAAGTTTCCTGAATCGATAAATGGCAATATATTTTCGCAGCGATTCTCTTATCAGCTCACTCACGGGTCTTTTTTCGTGTTCGCTAATTTCTATCAACTCATTCCTCAGGTTATCGGGAATTCTGATCGAAATCGTTTGACTCATTATACCTCCTACGCAAGACAATGTAATTTCTATGTCTAAGCTGCTGCTTCTTTAGAGAAAACATCTACTGGAACAGAGATTGTTTCCTCCCACTTTTTTTTAGACTTTATCCTTCGTTCTATTTCTTTGGATACTTCTGCACGGAGATATTTCTCACCGCATTGTTGGCAAACGCCTGCCGGTACATCTTTAAAAATATACAACTTTCCTTTATAGCGATAGTCTAATTCAACCTTCTTTTCTTTTACTTCGCCTCCACAAAAGGAGCAATCCCCATATTTATGCATTAATCTTACCTCCTTTATCTCTTCTCGTTCTTTCATTAATCCATTTTGGTGGTTTTGGGAGATAGACTGTTATTATTCTGATCCATCTTTGGGTTGTATAACCGCAGACAATGTGAATCGGTCGGTTATTTGAATAGCCGAGGATTAGACAACTTGGCCCCCTTGGATCATTGGGATAATCCTCCAATATCTCTCCATTAGAGATAGCTGTTTCTATATCAGAGATCGATATATCTTCAGCATATCTTTCTTCTTCTGCATGAAAGCTAATTTCGTAATTATCTTGATTCACAATATATTTGATTTCTTCGATTTCCATTAGGTTTTTAACCTCTAATTTCTTAATTTCCTTTAAGCCATTTTCAATCTTGTATCACGGATTTAACCACCTTGAAATCAATAGATACCATAAAAAGGAAAAGAAATCAAGATTTGTGAGAAAAAGTGGGCAGTCCGGAGAATCTTAAACCTTATCCCCTAAACTTCGCCGAAGGCGTTAAAAACATGCCCGAAGGGCTCCTTTTTGGTTTGTAATTTGGGATTTGTAATTTTCATCTCTTCTTCTCTCCCTCCCTGCCCCCTGCCCCCTGCGCTTTGCCTACTTCCTACTGAGTATTCTCTTTCCTGTTCTCCTGCTGATCTTCTCCAGTGCCTCAAAGAGATATCCACTTTCGTCACAAGGAAGGTGAAAGTAAAAGAAGTTTCTTTGTGATTGGGGAGTTTGCCTGAATAAAAAAATGAATCACCTGCCTCCGTTCTTTTCATCATTTTTCAAATGAATGTCTAATTTCGACTCGATATACCCGGCTATTTTTGATAAATACCTCTCAGCATTTTCAATTTGCTGTTTAGCTTCATCTTTCGAAACAATATAAAAATCCTTATAATCGGACTTTTCCCTGATCATTGAGGCCTGCTTTAAAATATCTAAAAACTCTTTATCGAAAATCCCGGTTTTAATATATTCCTTGTTAAATACAACAAATATACCTTTATGTGAACTGGCATCCAATCCATCCAAAGCCAATAAAGCTTTTGCAGCATACATAATGGCATAATATGAGCGATTTAGCGACGTTTTCAGATCAAAGTCAATATTATGCCTGGAGGATTCCAGGGCTTTCCGGGCTTGTTCGAATCGATATTTACACAAATCCTTAAGATTACGCTGCATATAAATTTATTCCTTCCCTGCGAATATTTCTGAAAAGGGGAATGACATCGGCATTTAAATCAAAATCGGCTTTATCTTCAATCATGACGGATAAATTCACATCATAGCGGATGGATAAATCTACATTAATTCTCAATATATGGCGGTCATATTTTTTTAAGTCTCCATCGTGAATCAATACGATAATATCGATGTCGGATTCATCATTATAATCACCCCTGGCATAAGAACCATACAGGATGATTCTATCTAATTTTTCATGGAAAACAGCTTTTAGTTTTTGTTCAACCTCACGGAGTAAAAATTTTATTTTCGGCTCTTGTGTCATGTATCACAACCGTCATTAATGTTCTTATATCATTATACGTTTAAAAATGGGTGGTGTCAATTTTTTCAGAAATTTTTTTACAATGGAAGTGAAGAAAAGAAAAAAAATAAATCACCTGCCCCCGTACTTCCTACTTCCTACTGAGTATTCTCTTTCCTGTTCTCCTGCTGATCTTCTCCAGTGCCTCAAAGGCCTTGTCTTTTACTTTCATGCCTGCGTATTCTCCATCATCTTCCAGGGCTTCTTCAAGAGGTTGAATTGCCGTATCATCTCCGATTTTTCCCAGGGCCTCAGCGGCACGCCATCGAACAAAAAAATCCTCATCGCTGCGAAGTGCTTTCAGGAGCGGGGGCAGCGCTTCCGGGCTGCCTATGGCTCCAAGCGCATTTGCGACACACCATCGAACAAAAGAATCCGAATCGCTGCAAAGCGCTTCCAGGAGCGGGGGCAACGCTTCCGGGCTGCTCATGGCTCCAAGCCCATATGCGGCACAAAATCGATCAAAAGAATCCGTATCGCTTCGAAGCGCTTTCAGAAGAAAGGGCATCGCTTCCGGGCTGCCCATGGCTCCAAGCGCTGATGCGGCACTCACTCGAACATCAGAATCCGTATCGCTTCGAAGCGCTTCCAGGAGTGGGGGCATCGCTTCCGGGCTGCCCATGGCTCCAAGCGCCTCAGCGGCACGCGCTCGAACAGAAGAATCCGAATCGCTGCGAAGCGCTTCCACCAACGTGGGCATCGCTTCCGGGCTGCCCATGTATCCAAGCGCAGATGCGGCACTCTCTCGAACCTGAAAATCCGAATTGCTGCGAAGCGCTTCCAGCAGCGTGGGCATCGCTTCCGGGCTGCCCATGACTCCAAGCGCCTCAGCGGCAAGCCCTCGAATAGTAAAATCCGTATCGGTGCGAAGCACTTCCAGCAGCGGGGGCATCGCTTCCGGGCTGCCGATGTCTCCAAGCGCATTTGCGGCACGCCCTCGTACCTCAGAATCCTCATCGTTGCGTAGCGCATCCAGGAGAACAGGCAGCGCTTCCGGGCTGCCCATGGCTCCAAGCGTATTTGCGGCACTTTTTCGAACAGAAGAATCACTATCCTTTAACCGGTAGAGCAATAAATCGGTAATGCTTTGCGGTTTCAGCCGACGAAGAACACCCATAGCCCTTCCCCTGATAAATATAAATTCGGAGTCGTTGTGAAGCTGCCAGAGCCTTTGAACAATTTCTTCCTTTAAATCCGGATTAGTGAATTCCGCGTCCGCAATACATTTGCCTGAAAGCATGAGGTTACTGAGAAGTATATCCTCCGGGACTTCCTTTTGTATTCGTTTAATCAAAGGCTCCGCATCCCTGCTGATCCCGGCAAAGAGCATGATCGGCTCCTCCCACCACGGCTCGGAAATGTGTTGAATAATTGTACCAACACCGTCTTCCTGCTCCTTTATCTCCAATGCCGTAAAATACTCCTGGAATGAAAGGTGAAGAAAATCATAGGTGTCCATGGATATCTGCCGGAGAATATAACTGCGCTGCCATATCTCCTCAAGTATGGATTTGGTTTCCTCTTTTTTCAAACCCAAACGAGTGGAATGCCTGGAAATTTCTTTTAAAATTTCCATTTCAGATATGGTTCGCTGATTGCGGCAGTGGCAGCGAAATGCCAGTTTTCTTAAAATAAATTCCTTTTGTTCCACGGAGAACCGGTTTTTAAGTTTTTTACGCAAGTCCCATTTTCTCAGCAGCACATCCACGGCCCTTTTATACAAATCTGCCCGCCGCTGCGGCAGCTCCCGGTCCTCTTCGTAGATGATAGCAATTATGGCAAGCATCAAGGGATTCTTAGCCATGTTCCGAATGTTCTGGTTCCCTTTCACAGCCTTTAACATGGACTGCGCTTTTTTCGGTTCATCTTTCCCAAACCAGTTATGGATAAATTGTTTCACCTGGTTTTCGTCGAACTCCATCAATTCCAGCCGCGTAAACCCGGTCAATTCATCATGGTAACCGGCAATCCTGGAGGTTACCAGCACACGGCACCGTTGATACTGTTCCACGAACCGGTGAATCTCTTCTGCCACCCGGACCTGGTTTTCCCGTGTTGCCAGTTCATCAAAACCATCCAGCAGCAGCATGCATTTACCGCTTTTCAAATCCTTCTCTACAGAATCCTTTGCTTCAGGGAAACAGTATTTTTCAAACACCTTATCGATATAATTTCTCAACCCCATACCCTCCCGGATAAATTCCCTGAGGGTAATGGGAACAGGCACTGTGAGTCTTTCCTGTTTTTCGATATTGGTTTTGCAGGATTTAAGGGCCAGGTGTTTAAGCAAAGTGGTCTTTCCTGCGCCGGGTGCGCCCACCACCACCATGCGGTGAAAACTTCTCACTGCCGCGTCCACATCCAGCACCCGCTCCCTTCTCTTCATGACTTTGGCCTTCCGCTCCATTTCTTTTCCATCGAAAATCTTCAGTTCTACTTCCTTTTCCATATCAAAAGGCATTTCCCGTTCCCTTGAGGTTTCGCTCAGCTTTAGTGAAACATATAAATCTTCAAGAAGAACCGGTTCTTTCTGGCCGATAGCAGAGATGTCCCGGATGGCCTGGAAATCGTCTTTCATGGCGTTAAAATAGGCATTAAAGCATGCAAGCTCTTTAAAGAAATAATCCGGCATATGAGTATCCAGCAATTCCACCAATTTGCTGCCGTCGAAAAATTTAACCAGCTTATCCATGTTGAATCTCTCCAGGGTGCCGGTTATACTTTCAACTGCCGTGTTTTTTATATTACCTGAAGTAATTACAATACACCGATTAATAACCAATTTCTTCAACCCGTAGATATCGGTATAAGGTTCATTGAAGGTTTGCTGGATTTGATTCAAAACGGTCATTGCCCCGCTTGAATCGGATACTGAGCCGCTGATATCATCTTTCTTCACTACAACGCCTGTATAATCCTTATCACCATAACGGTCTGTTTCATAATATATAATATCCTTTCCTTTCTCTGCCGGGCCGCCGTGATACTCGATCACATCTTTAAATCCCATCTTTTGGAACAACGGGATTAACACCTCTTGTCTCAGCCTTTTTTCATCCAGCTTCCTCAAAATCTCCAATTTTTCTTTTTTTTCCATACCTTGCTTTCCTCTCTGGAGAAAATCTACATGAAAAACCTCTGCTTGTCAAGTTTTTTTTTTAGCCACGAAGGTACACAAAGGTACACGAAGGGAAGAAGAAAGGAAGGTGAAATTAGAATAGGAAACAGTGCCGGACAAAAAAATTTGGGTTTGACATTTGGACCAATATCTTGTATATTTTTTATTATGAAAGAGATAACCAGCACTGAAATACAGGAGAAATTGAAAAAAAGCAAAGAATTTATTAAATCTAAATTTCATGTAAAAGAGATTGGTTTATTTGGTTCATTTGCCACAGGTGAAAGCACCGTTGAGAGCGACATCGATATACTGGTTGAATTTGGAAAGGGCCATAAAGATTTTTTTAATTACATGCGGTTGAAGTATTACCTGCAAGAGCTCCTGGGAAAAGAAGTTGACCTGGTAATGAGAGGAGCGATAAAGCCACGTCTAAGAAAGAGTATTTTTAGCCAGGTTCAGTATGTCTAAAAAAAAAAGAGAATATATCCATTTTATCAGCGTACTAGCCTGTGCACCTTTTATCAATAGTTTTTTGAGACAAAAAAGCCATTGGGGGCACCTCCCAATCGTTTTTCGAGACAAAAAAGTCATTGGGAGCACCTCCCAATCGTTTTTCGAGGCCAAAAAATCATTGGTACCACGTCCCAATCATTTTTTGAGGCAAAAAAATCATTGGTACCACGTCCCAATCATTTTTTGAGGCAAAAAAATCATTGGTACCACGTTCCAATCATTTTTCGAAGCAAAAAAATCGTCCGGACACACATTTTGAAAGAAAATAAAAAGAATTAAAAAGGAGGAATATCAAAGGGAATTCTTGGCCTGGCACTTTCTTCGCCGAAGGCGTTTAAAACTCGCCCGAAGGGAACCTTATCTCTCGTACCGCACGGGCACTCTGATAAAACTGATGCCCTCCGTGCGGATCTACTAATCCATATTAGGATGGGCAGAAATAGAAAAACTTTTTACCTGCCCATCCTGAACTTATATGACCCCGGCGGCCAAGAACCTTTTTGAAAAAAGGTTCCTGGACCTCCAAAAACTTTTCATACACGGTCAGTCTGTGTTACATGGTTTCAGCCATTGTACCCCATTATAATCATTTGTACTCCGCTCCTAAAGAAGAGTTTGTAATTTGGAATTTTGGATTTGGAATTTGTTTGTTATTTGTAATTTGGAATTTGTAATTTTCATCCCTTCTCCTCTTCGCGTGCCTTCGCGGCTAAAATTTAAATCGCTTTGGCGGCAACATGGGTATTGCATATTTTGCCATGTTGTGTTAAAAATAAATCTAGCCGAGTTAAGATGAAATGAAACGATATAAAGTTTTTCTGACTTCTTCCGAAGAATTGGCCCAAGAACGCAAAAAAATTGCCGTGATGATTTCCCAGCAAAATAACAACTGGTCCAAAAACAATATCTATGTGGAACTGGTAATATGGGAAGAACTACTGCAAAACCTCCAGGAAAAAAGTGAAAACATCCGGGACCTCTTCAATAAAGAAATACTCAAATGCGATATCGTGATCGTCCTCCTCTATAAAAAAGTGAGCCTTTTCACAGAAGAAGCATTTAAACAAACATACGAGAATCTAAAGAAAAGCGGAAAACCCCATTTCGTCTTTGCCTATTTCAAAAGCGGCAGCTTCGCTATCGATGATATCGATGAAGATTTACTTAAAATCAGCAGACTGAAAAAAGAAATACAAAAACATAAACAATCATACGGCTCTTTCGACTCTGTTGAAGACCTAAAACCCAAACTCCTGGACCAACTGGATCAAGTGATTATCCGCAAACAAAAAACACTGGTTTTAGATAAAGAAGCAGTCAATAAAGAAAAAGCAAAGAGCGAACTGGAAAACTACCGGCAGCACCTGGAACAGCGTTTCAGATACCTTGATTTTACCGGTCTAAATGCCATCCTGCAAAAACCGCTGCTATTGGAAAATATTTATGTCAAATTGCGGGCCAAGAAATCTTTACCTTCTGCGCGTTTCCATACGATTGCCAATTTTGAGCGGCTGGCTAACGGGATCAAAGACGCCAGCGAAATTGAAGATGAAGATTTTGCCATCCTATTTGAACGCTTATATCACCAAAACCAATTGGGATTGATGTCTTTGCAAATGCTTATTTTGGGTCAGCCGGGAAGCGGGAAAACTACCCTGATGAAATGGATTGCTTTGCAGTGCCTGAAAGAAAGTAAACCGTTTTTTTCCCAATTCCTCCCTGTGTTTATTTCCCTGCGGGAATTGGGAAACGATCCTGATAATACCTTTCGCCAAAAAAGTATCATTATGTTATCCTATGAACTGGCGGAAAAGGAAAATATTTCCATGGAATCCTTTTTCGACCGTTATTTTAAAACCAACCGCATACTTTTCCTGCTGGATGGGCTGGACGAGATCGGGGACGAAAACATTCGCCGGGAAATCATCGAGTGGATTCAAAATCAGTATGTTGGCCTGAATACACTGATTATTACGTCGCGCTTTTCCGGTTTGCGGGAAGCGGAAGGTTTGAAATTCGAGGATGAGATACCGGTTTTTGCTATCCAGGATTTTAAATTGGAAGATGTTGAAGTTTTTTTGCAAAATTGGTACTGTAACATCGAAATCGCCGTGGCAGGAGATAGAAGTACACAAAAAGCCATTGAAGAAGGAGAAAAAAAATACCGGGATTTAATTAAAATCATCAAAGACGAACGCTATAAAAGCTTGCAAGAGTTAGCAGTGAATCCCCTTTTGCTAACCATTATTGCTGTTGTGCACCGCACCCGTGCCCTATTACCCAGGGAACGGTACAAATTATACGAGGAATGCCTGAGAGTAATGGTGGAGTTGTGGAATCTTTCCAACCGCAAGATCGATATCANNAAACTTTTCATACACGGTCAGTCATTGTACTGTGCTTCATTACAGTATTTCCAAGGGGATGCCATCACCTTTCTTTAGAAAATCTCCTATAAATTTCCTCTACTCCTTGCAATTATTCCAATAAAATTATATGATTATCCCCTTAGGAGAAAAAAAAGAAAAATGACGTTATCAACCAATAAAAAAATGAAAGCCCTTCGCAAAATGAAAGAATGATGAAACCAAAAAAAATGCTTCCCCGGTTATCCGGGCATGAATATCTATACGTTGTCGTGTTGTTGTTTATCGCCTTTTTCACGCTGGCAGACCCGGTTGGGCTTCCCGCTCTCAACCCTCAACAGTCTCCCCCCGATGCCAATGAATCCCCGCCGCAGCAGCAGCAGGAGAAAACCCCGGCTGAAGAACCTACATTTAATCTTCCCAAAATCATTTTCAAAGGGGCCGTATTAAAAGCAGAAGAAATCGGCACCTTTGACCGGATTTTTATTAACGGAGAAGAATGTGCCCCGGATAAAATTAAAATTAAAACCACCGGCGATATCCAGGTAAAAATCGTTAAAGGTTCGTTCCAAAAAACCTATACCATCTATTCCCTCAACGGTATTTTTACCATCCTGCCGCCCCTGGTGGCTATCGCTCTGGCACTCATTTTCAAGGATGTGGTCATTGCTCTATTCATTGGCATCTTTACCGGGGCGGTTTTTATCAACCGCTTCGATGTGCTCACAGCCTTCTTTAAGGTGGTGGATAAATATGTACTGGAAGCGATTTCCGACACAGACCGCGCCTCTATTATCGTGTTTACCCTGCTGCTAGGAGGCATGGTGGGAATCATTAATAAATCCGGCGGCGTAAAAGGAATCGTCGATTCCCTCTCCCGCAAAGTAACATCCGCCAGGGGAACCCAGTTTTACACCTGGTTGATGGGAATATTGATTTTTTTCGACGATTACACCAATACCCTGGTGGTGGGCAACACCATGCGCCCCCTGACAGATAAATGGAAAGTATCCCGGGAAAAACTGGCTTATATCGTGGATTCTACCGCTGCTCCCGTTGCCTGTATCGCCCTGATCTCTACATGGATCGGCTTTGAAATTTCCCTGATCAGCCAGGCCCTGAAATCCTACAACGTGGACCTGGATGCCTATCACCTGTTTCTTTCATCGCTGCCCTACCGGTTTTATCCCATCCTGGCCATGCTTTTTGTGTTTTTAATATTGTGGCTGCGGCGAGACTTCGGGCCGATGATAAAAGCAGAAAAACGGGCACGCTCGGGAAAAGTACTGAGAGATAATGCCGTCCCTCTCTCCGACTTCGAGTCCTCCGGCCTGGCACCCGCCAAATTCACCCCGGCACGGTGGTACAACGGTCTGATTCCCATTATCGTGGTAATTACCACTACCTTTATCGGCCTGTATATTTCCGGTAAAAGCGGACTGGCAGCCGACGGTAACCCCCTGGGAAGCCAGTCATTTTTCAAAATACTCTTCTCCGGCCAGTTCTTGAAAAACCTGGGCACCATCGTCTCAGCGGCGGATTCCTTTAAAGTACTATTATGGGCCTCCCTGCTGGGTGTAAGCACCGCCTTCCTGATGGCGGCAATCCAAAAAATCCTTAAATTACGAGACCTGGTTACTTCATTGGTGCAAGGCATGAAATCCATGATGATGGCTATTATCATCCTGATACTGGCCTGGTCCCTGGGAGTCGTACTTTCAGAACTAAAAACCGCGGATTTCCTGGTCTCCCTGATTTCCTCCACCCTGGACTATCACCTCTTCCCGGCCATCGTCTTTGTTTTTTCCGCATTTATCGCCTTTTCCACCGGTACCTCCTGGGGAACCATTGCCATTATGTATCCACTGGTGATTCCCATCATCATTGCCCTGGCCAGGCATTCAGCCGACTTCCGACAATTCCTGGTCATGACCATTGCCTCGGTCCTGGCCGGCGCGGTTTTCGGCGATCACTGTTCCCCCATTTCCGATACCACCATCCTCAGCTCAATGGCCTCCTCCTGCGACCATATCGACCATGTAAAAACTCAAATCCCTTACGCCCTGCTCATGGCATTCATTGCCCTGTTAATTGGAATTTTACCCGTATCTTACGGCTTTCCTTACCTGTTATCCCTCCTGGCTGCCATTGGCTTGTCAGTGGCGATCCTCCTGACACTGGGCAAAAAACCCCTGGAAGAAAAGAAGTAGCGAATACGAGATTCGCCCCTACGTCTGATGTACGTTTTCGTATGCTCGTAGTTCGTAGGGGTAAACCTTGTGTTTACCCTTGCTTGAAACGGCAAAATTAGACTTGCTGTTAATTTTTATTTTTGGTTGAAAAATCGGGATAATTACTGTAATATACATGGTGTGATCTAAATGGTTATAAAATAACAAAAATCAGGTTGATAAAATGAGTCAAGAAAATAAATCATCTAAACCGATAAAACCTCCGGCAAAAACCACACCTCTTTTTCTCTTGATCTTCAGTCTGGGAATCCTGGCAATAGCATATCCATCCCCACAGGAACACGAACCCATCAAACACGAAGTGGCAGTTACCCGCTTGATCATCCCGGTTTTTGCCTTTGATTCCTCGGGCAACCCGGTATATGATTTAAAACAGGAAGACCTTAAACTCTATATCAACGGGAAACCGGTTGAAATCAGTTCATTTAGCCGGATAAATTTCCAATACGACCGGGAAACAACAACGGAGGTAAAAGAAGAAAAAATAAAGCAAGAGCAGCCAGTGGTGCAGGAACGAATCATTTTCTTTATCTTTGACACTATGTTTAACAGTTTCTACGGGTTAAAGAATGGCAAAAAGATTGTCAACAAACTTGTAGACAAGGACGCCCAACAAAGTCAATTCGTAATCATGGAGAATTCCTTGTTTGGCGGCCTTAAATTGGTTGGCGGACCGGAAAGGGATAAGAAAAAAGTAAAGAAATTGATCAGGAGAGTCGCACGGTTGCCTGAATACAATGCTGTAGAAAGCGACTATGATATTACTTCCAGGAGCCCGTTAAGTTATTATAGAACAAATAAAGTCATCAGCAGAGAACACAGGAAATTCGAAAAAGAAAAGGTAAAAATCTTTGTGGATTTTCTTTCCCGGTTGAAATACAGTCTTGAAGCCATCGACCAACCGAAAATCATTTTCCTGATCTCTGAAGGGTTTCCACAAATCCTTTTCTATGAGGCCAACCTCAATATCCAGGGGCATATCTCCTACGATCCCACCCCGTTCCGTATGATGAAGCAATTGGTCAAAGAGATCAATGATGGTGGGAGTTTAATGTATACCATTTACGCGGGCAGAGTGAATTTACATCAACGGCCGCCCCATTCCTCTTCCCCGGGAAAAGGACCGCAAGGAGTAACGCCCACGTGGGGTTTTACCCTTGATGATGTCTTTATTCCTATTACCAGGGATTCCGGGATTGAAAGCTTGAAAACAATGGGTGTAGGCAGCGGCGGTCAATTTTTCGAAGGGTCCACAGAACGGATTATAAAAGAAGTCCATAAATCAACCGCTGCCTATTATGAACTGGCCTTCACCCCCAGGTCCGATTTAGGCGACAACATGCGCATCAAAATCAAATGCCAACGAAAAGGAGTTCGTGTGGACTCCCTGGTCCAGACCATAAGAAATAAAGCCTATGCGGACATGAAACAGATCCAGAAAAAAATATTTGCTATTAACCTGGTGATGGGACGGAATTGGGCCAATATGGAAGAAAAAATAAAAAAAGGGAATTATACCTGGCAAAACAACCAGAGAACAGCTATCGAAGTAGAGATACCGGAGAATATGAAACTGCAACCTGTCGATATCTTTATCATCCAATTCGAAGCGGACTTCAAAAACCCGGATATAAAAATGGCAAGAAAGATGGTAACCGATACGGAAATCATCGAAATTAAAAAAAAGAAAAACAAAGAAACATTGTATTTTCTAATTATCGAACCGGAGTCCACCTCTTGCATCTATAACAGGATAAGTCAAATTTAAATCCATCTTTTGTTATCCCTTTTAATTCCCTTTTGCCGTATATAATGTGTAAAGGAGGCACTGAAATGAATGGTAAAAAATACTCTATTCAGCGGACAGTACGCTTTTCAAAATCAAAAAACAGGTATTTAGGAATAGGGATTATCTTGTTTTTTCTTTTTAGCCTGGGTATCATCTCATTTTCCCAGGAGCAGGAACATGACCGGATTAAACACGAAGTTTCTGTCACAGGGATAATAATCCCGCTTTTTGCTTTTGATTCGAAAGGTAATCCTGTCTACGACCTGCAGAAAGATGATCTCAAACTTTATATCAACGGTAAAAAGGCAGAGATCAACTCTCTTAACCCGATAAAATTCCAATACGAGCAAGAAACCATCAAAAAAATAAAAGAAGAAAAGGTAAAAGAAGCCGAAGTGACAAAGAAAGCACCGAAAGCACCGGGTATCCAGGAACGGGTTATTTTCCTTGTTCTCGATACCATGTATAATAGTTTCTACGGTCTCAAAAATGCCAAGAAAATTGCCAAAAATCTCATTGAAAATGATTCCTTTGGCGGGGAATTTGTGGTGATGCAGAATTCATTGTTTGGTGGACTGAAATTAATGGGCGGCCCCGAGACTAACAAGAAAAGACTAAAAAAATACGTAAGAAAGATATCGGTATTACCTGATAGAAATCCCACTGTTGAGCAATTTGATGTTACCGTTAGAAGTATCCCAAATCCCAATGCGGATTTGAATTTACTGTCTAAGAGAGAAGAAAGAAAGCACGCCAAAGAAAAGATAAAATTCTTTGTTGATTTTCTTTCCCAGTTGAAATACAGTCTTCAATCCATTGAAAAACCGAAAATAGTCATATTAGTCTCCGAAGGGCTTCCCGAAGTCCTTTTCTTTGAAAATAATCCCTACCTGAGGCAAAATGTTTCCTATGACCCAACGCCTATACTTAACATAAAAAAACTGGTCAACGAAATCACTGAGGGCGGCAGCATGATTTACGCTGTTTATCCCGGTAGAAACAAGCTCTATAAAGAGAAATTCAATTTTGCCCCACTGGGTAAAGGGGAATTAGATATGGGTGAGTTTGAAGAGACACTGGACAGTATTGATCTGCCGATTGCCCGGACATCCGGCATTGAAAGTTTGAAAGCAATTTCCGTGGGCAGCGGCGGCCGGGTTTTCGATGGCAACTCGGAACGGATTGTTAAGGAAATCCAAAAGGCAACATCTGCCTATTATGAACTGGCATTCTCTCCCGGGACCGACACCGCTGAGAACATGCGCATCAAAATCAAATGCCAACGAAAAGGAGTTAAAATAAATTACCTTGCCCAGGCCGCAAAAAGTAAAACCTATATCGATATGGATAAGATACAAAAAAAGGTATTTGCCCTCAACCTGGTGATGGGTCGAAAATGGGCCAGTATAATGGCAAAAATGGAAAAAACCGCTTACCAATGGCAGAACAACGAAAAGAAAGCGATCCAGGTTAAAATACCGGGAATGATGAAAGGACGCAGCGTGGATATTTTTCTCGTTCGTTTCGAGGAGGGCTTCAAGAATCTTGATATATCCATGAAAAATAAAAAAGTTTCAGATACTGAGATCATTGAGATAAAAGAAAAAAAGGACAACCAATCGATATACTTTTTAATTATCGAACCCCAATCAGTCATCTGCCTTTATAACATGATAAAGTAAGAACTCAGTTCGCTTCGCTCATTTTTATTAATACTCTGCAAAATACGCTAAAAAAAACAAGGTTTTTCTGTTTGATAACTTCCAAACGTCATGAAGGATCCTATAGGGTGTGGATGCCGTCCACCGTTTGATAATTATTGCGCAGGTCTACCCATAAATGAAACAGTTCAAATTGTACTGGTCTGACATTCCTTCGTTCGATTTTCTGATGTGTCCGAAATAGCGTTATTGTATTGAACATAAAATTGATGTCAGTGTAATGCGGTAAGTGTTTTTTTTGATAACCGTTTACTTCCGTTTCTATTTCTTCCGGGGTCATACTAATGATGTATCCGATCAACATCCCGGAAGGTGCCCGCTTTCCATACTGGTGATTATTACAATCAAACCTTTTGAGCCCGTTTTCCACATAATTCTTATTAAGATTCCATGAAACGCTTGTAGGATAACCCAGCAGTTTGCATTCTACATGAAACGATATTTCGTATTCTTCCGGTGAATCCGCCCGGGGATTCAAACACTTGCAAGTAAAATCCGGGCGTTTTCTACTTTTTCCGTCTTTCAGTTCATCCGGGGCTGCCGGTTGAATAGGGGCTTCCCAATAAGGTGTTTGTACTTCCTGGTTTCGAGATTTGCCGGCATTATAACAGACTCGACTGAGGATTAAGCAGAGTGTCTCGGAAATCGCGTCTTCATCTCCGGTTACCGAATCCTTTTCTGCCAATTCTTGAAGAGCCAGGGAAAATACTTCCAGGTATAGTTGTGTGTGCCTATTCCATAGTATTATGAAAGGAGGAAGTGGGCGTCGTGCCATCAGGTGTATCATCCTTCCCTGGGCATGGTATCCACCATGCGTTTGCAAATTGCAGCATCTGCATCTTCCCGTGCCAGGCTTCGCGTCCAAAAGCGTTTCTCATTTCTTTTAATGACAATAACTCCGCGATCGGAAACCACATGAACCATTCCATCCAGGACGATTTGTGAAGTTCCCATGGGCTGCGGCAGCGCCTTTCCAATTTCTTCGAGAATATACCCCCAGTTTTCGTTTTTCGGATCAAGGTCCCAGGGGTCCCCTTTATCTGACGGGAAAAACTCTACAGCTAGCATGTTGCCATGTGCGCCGATATGCACCTCAGCTCGCATCTCTTCATATTCCCCCAGGTAAACGTTCCAGCGTCGGCAAAAGATGTGTATATATTTTTCAATCCAGGATAAGTCGTTTTTTTCTACGGCTGGCACTACACCGATACTGTCAAAGGGTTTGTAAAAAAACGGCAGTGTCACATCACAGAAATCGCGAATTAAATCTCTTTCTTCTTCGTTTAAACCATAAAGATCAAAAACCGCTTCATCCAAGTCCGCTTCCCATTCACAGCGTTTCGCTTCGATTTCTTTTTCGGGTGTTCCCTCAGGGTGAAGAATATCCTTTTTTTGAGGATGGTAGCTGCGGAGCTTATCGACAATGGAGATGACTTTTTTTGTTGCCGGGTTGGATTTATCAAGAATAATTGGGAGTTGAAGCAATTCGTCATCAAGATGAATTTCATGGTGCCAAAGCCCCCAATTTGAAGCTGTCATAAAGAAAAAATAACGTGCGACAGACGACCAGAGAATTCCGAGAATTGTCTTATACTTCCATTCTTCCGGTGATTTAAGTTTTATTCCATTAATGGCATTTGTAAAACAAAATGGTTCCGTTTCGTAACGAGCGATTATTTGACCTTTGTCGGAAGTCCTTTCACCTATACCGCGCTGCACCAGAAGACGACTATCTGAATACACTTTTGCATTTCCTAATCTATAAACAGCCTTCTCCAATATTGAAAACTTAGTAGTGTCAAGAATATTATATCTTGAAAAGAGTTCGGCTGGGCACATCATAAATGAGGCAAGACTTTCCGTAGTGTATTTTTCCGGAGAAGGTGAAATTCCCTGCCCGCATTTATCTCTGTCAACATAATCAAAAAGCGGCTTTTGCATGCAAAGCTGCCGAATCAGATGATTATCTCCAACAGAACCCCAGTTATTAATCTTCCAAATCATAGAATTTGATAGATTTTCTTCTTTCCTAAGTATTCTCAAATCATGTTTTTGCAGAACAATAGCCTGCGAACCACGTAATGTGTCAGTCTGTTTAGCTGACCAATAGTTAACTTGCTTGTTTTCTCGTCCTCTCTTGCTAAAGCATATAAAAAGAAATGGAGAATCTACTCCTTTAAAGAAGAATTTCCTGACATGAGAGAAATTAAATACCTCCTCTAGCCTTACATAATCAAGCCACTGACTTCTGAATGCCTGTGTTGTTGTATTATGCTTAAACAATACACCGGCAGATACCAGCATCCCGGCGCTGCCTTTTTCTCTCAGGAAGTCCAGTGCACGCCAGAGGAATGCCTGTGATGACTCCTTATCTCCAATCGGTTTGTTGTTGAGTTCACACCAATCAACAATTTTTTTGTGTTCTGCTTTGATTTTTTCATCAGCTTTTTTCCCCGGTGCTCCCCAGGGAGGGTTACCTACAACTACATCGGCGCATTTTTCACTAAAACGTTTTTTCCAGTAAGGGATTGACTCAATCAATTTGGTATCGAATGCATTTCCTTGCAGGATGCAGTGGAAATGGTTTAACGATCCGCTTGTTGTCGCCACCAGGTTTGGCAGTCTATTGCCCATTTTAATCTGCCGGTCAATCGCCGGGGGTTCGAGGTAGTGAAGCATAGAAAGATAAAGACTGAATGCCGTAATCTTTGCCGCCTCTTCGTGGACTTCAATTCCGGCAATCTGCTCCTTAAGAATGCGCTTCATCCCATCAAATGTAGGGTTCTGCTTGTTCGTAAACCATTCATAACGCACAATGCGTCGAAATGCTTCAACCAAGAAAATACCGGAACCACAAGCAGGGTCCAGGACACGCGGAGTTTTCTCAAGGACACCCGGAGTTAAAATGCGAGAAAGAACAAACTCTACCAGGACGGGAGGTGTGTAGTATGCTCCACCCTGGCGCTTTTTCCTATTCTTCTCATCATCGTTTTTGGGTTCATGATAGAATTCTTCATAGATTGAGCTTATTAAATCCAGGGGGACGATGTCAAAACGGTAAGAATAGAAAAAGAGTTTTTTTTGTATGCCGGCGTCACCATACAGTAAATCCTGTATCAGCGTCAGATGCTCCTGGGTTACAACTTTTTCCTCTTCATCGACATCAGGGAACATGTCTCCATTAAAATCGCGGGCCAGCTTCCTGAACAAGGCATAGGTGAAGGCCTTATTTGCAAGTATACGTGGATAACAGGTTTTGTGGTATGAGAAATCAAGTCCAGTTCTATTGACGGGATTACGCAGCAGATCAGTCCAACCGGCTTTTTCACGGGCCAGGTTTAGAAAGTACTCTTCCGTTAATATACCACGATCTTCAAGGTATCGAATAAATATTGATCTTCCGATTAGTGCGTGAGCGAATCGAATCAGTTTACGTTTACCTTTATCTGAGAGTCCGGCGTGGATTAGCTCCCGGCGAACAGTCTTTAAGTCTCTAATAAGGGCCTTGTCTGCACGATTCTTTAGATCGCCGAATCTCTTATCAGCGAATAAACGCCCTGATTCCACATGGTCACGATGATACGTTTGTAACTTCCGGGAAACTTTTGTGAGGTCATCGAGAACATCCAATCTTTTGAGTTTTTTCCAATCTTCTTTTTTGTTTTCATCAACCGGTTTTTGTGCCAGGTCATAAACATAAACAGTGATTTCACCGGGAAATGCAAGAAACAGGAGTCTTGGACGTGCAAGACACCATGCCCGGTTGAATGCTTTGACTATTTCTTCAAGGCTGGCACCACATTCGGCGAAAACAGCGATGGGATTATTATCGATAAAAAAAATCTTATCAGCGCAAGCCCGTTTTGCGGCAGCAAGCCATTCGCCTTTCTCTACCCAATCGATGCATTTTGGGCAGGCAGATGGGTTGTCAACTGCGGAATGCAAGCTGCCGTTTTTGAAATCTAACTCTTCATACAAAATGTCCAGACGCCTCATTTCTCACCATAGTTGATTATAACAAATAAAAAACTATTGTCAATTAACTCTTACGTTCTATATTATACATTAAAGGTATGCCAAATAATGGCATAGTAAAATTGGAAAAGGAAAAGTTGCCAGGCAGAAAGCGCCGATTAAACGTATTTTGACAGTAACAATCACCTTAAGAAGCCTTCTATATAGCTCGTAGAGCCTTTTTGTTGTGGGGATGCTGTCCACTTTTCGTTAAAATTATGTTATAATGTACGATGCTCTTGTTGGACCTGTTGTATATAATCGCTTTTTTATTAAGCCTGCCCCTGTGGATAAAATTCTTTTTTAAAAAAGAGTATCGAAAAATCCTGAAATACCGCCTTTCACCCGCGGTTACTCCCGGTAAACAAAAACGCATCTGGATCCACGCCGT
>WVZO01000552.1 GCA_011772425.1 Candidatus Aminicenantota bacterium | reverse complement strand
CTGATTTTTACCTGGTGGTCACGCCGTCCCAGGAACTCAATGCTGCCGTCCACCAGGAGCCTCCCCAGGTCACCGGTCCAGTAAAGCCTTTCCAATTCTTCATCCGCTGCAAAGGTCTTCTCAGTGGCTTCAGGATTTTTCCAGTAACCAGGAGAGATATACTTGCAGGCCACCAAAATTTCCCCTGTTTCTAACGGGGACACCGGGCACCCCTCATCGTCAATGACAAATATCCGGGTATCCCTTAATGGTGTGCCGATAATCGGCTTTTTATACCGATCATCTTTTTTAATCAAACAAATGGAATTAACAGAGGACTCGGTCTGACCATATACATTTGCCAAGGTGGTATGGGGAAAATACCTTCTAAATAACGCCACTTCATACTGGCGTACCGGTTCACCCCCCAGGAGTATATAACGAAGAGAAGGAAAGATTTCGCTGCCGCTTAGACTATTGGCAAAATAAGTAAACAGGGAGGGCACGGAATGCCAGATGGTAATCTTCTCTCGCAGCAGATACGCCGACACCTCAATGGTGCTTTCCCGGTCTTTCATGTTAAAGGGGTAAAGCGCGGCACCGCTATGCAGCGCACTGTACATATCCTGTACGGACCCGTCATGACAAAAGGAGGAAAAAAGAGTCATGCGATCAGAGTCATCAATGGAAAATACCTTCACCCAGTTCATGTTGTAGTAATCGGCGTTCTTATGGGTCTGAACAACGCCTTTGGGTCTGCCGGTGGAACCGGAGGTGTACAATATATAAGCTATTTTATCAGCGGATATCTTCCTGGCAGGGTTTTCATTGGTTCCTTCCACCTCACCCGGCGAGATAACCAGTACGAGAATATCCATGGACTGTGCCAATCCTCGGGCAAACGCTTCATAGGACGGGCCGGTAAGAAGTAAAGAAGATTCCGAATCAGACAGCATATAAGAAAGCCTGTTTTGGGGATAATCTACAGAGAGAGGAACGTATGTTTTACCGGCTTTCAAGGCTCCTAATACAGCGGCAATCATGTGAACTCCGTGATCAAACAGCAGCGCCACTGTCTGACCTGCTGCCATTCCCGATATTTGCCCGGCAATACCATTGGCATAGTGGTTCAATTTTTTATATGTATACGTCTCCTCTACTGTCGTTACTGCCACTTTATCCGGCGTTCTCTTTACTTGTGCTTCAAACTTCTTTGCTAGCATGCTCAAGTACTCCTATACCTCGTACTCAAGGGGGGCCATGATGCTATCTCCTGGCAAATCTCCTGGTTTTTTGTTTTTTTTCTTCCTCTATATAATCTCTAAGACTTCGAAAAGGATTCTGAGCAAAAAATCCCAGTAGTTTGATATATAGATTGATGATATATTCGATGGTAGCAGGCTCAAAAAGAGATTTCCGATAAACCCACCACATCCAAATACCGTTTTCATATTCGGTGATGTAGGGTTCCAGTTCAAACTTAACATCCTGGACAGCGTCAACATGGGAAGCCTCAAAAGACTCCAACTGTTGCCCACCTGTGATATCCTGCATATTCAACATATTAAAGGATACAGAAACTTCGGGAAACCTCATATTCAATGCTTCAAATACCGGTTCCATGGGATAGGCCTGGTACTGGAGAGCCTGCATCACATCTTCATTCACTTGTTGTAAAAAACGTTCAAAGGCTTCACCGATATCAATATGTACGTTAAATAAAATAGAATTCACGAACAATCCTACGATGTCCTGGAGCGCAATATGTTCTCTACCGGCTGCGATGACAGAACAGCCAATATCCTCCTGGTTGGATATTTTAAATAACACCAGCAAATACACAGAAAACATTACAGTAAATAAGGTGGTATGATACTGTTCTGCCAGTTGATTGAGGTGTTGTTTCAGGTCTTCTCCAATCATGTGCTGGTACCCGGCACCTCCAGCCGATTTGCTGCCATCGGTGAAATCCACAGGCAGCTGCAGCGTGGGAATTCCACCTGCTAATTTTTGCTTCCAGAATTTTGCAGCAGGATTATTACCATTAGCGCTGTACTCTAACTGCCGGTTGTGCCACCAGGAAAAATCCGTATACTGAAATGGCAGTGGCTCCAATCCCATGGGTTTGCCCAAACTGTACTCCCCATACAGGTGCAAAAATTCTTTTTGCAGTATTTCAAGCGACCAGCCATCCGCAATGATATGATGTACACTGAACATAAAATCATATTGCTGACTCCCCAACCTTACCAGGACTGTTCGAAAAAGAGGCAAGGTTTCCAGGTCAAAAGGAACAGATGCAAGATCAGTAAAAACCTTCTCCCACCTCTGCTGCTTCTCTTTTCCTGGCATGGCAGAAATATCCACCACCTGAAAGGGCAGTTCAATCGTTTCAACCACAAACTGAACCGTTTCATGGTTAACGGTCTTAAAGCCGGTTCGAAGACTGGCATGCCGTTCCACCTGTGTTTTCAATACGTCTTTCACTATCTTTTCATCAACCTCCTCGTTTAACAAGAACCGTTTGGACATGTTATAAGCAGAACTTGCAGGATTCAATTGATGGAGAATGTACAGCCGCTGCTGGTTGTAAGAGAGAGGATAAAATTCCCTTTCCTCGGCTTTTTCCAATTCGATAAAATTTGTCTGCTCTGCCTTTCTTATATATTGTGCCAATTCACGAATGGTGGGGCTTTTAAACAATTCAGCCAGCGGTACTTTCACATTGAATTCTTTGTGGACCCGGGAAATGATTACCGCAGCCCGCAGCGAGTGTCCACCCAGATCGAAAAAATTATCATCTAACCCGATAGACCTGTCCGCTGGCGTTCGCCCCAGGACATAACACCACATATCGACCAATTTCTTTTCAATCTCATCCCGCGGCCCTATATATGCTTCGCCAGAGACTGCTTCAGGAGCCGGTAATGCCTTCCGGTCAACTTTTCCGTTTGGAGTCAGGGGAAGATGCTCCATGGGGACAAAATAAACAGGTACCATATAGTCCGGTAAACAAGATGCCAATTCTTTTTTCAATTGCAAAGTGAGGGACAATGAAGATGTATCGGCAGACTCCATTACCGATTGGTGACCCGATGTCAGGGGAACAAAGTAGGCACATAGGTTTTTATCATTTTCCACGGGAACCACAACAGCCTCTTTAACCAGACGGGACTCTAACAGCCTTGTTTCTATTTCCCCGGGTTCCACCCGGAATCCCCTGATTTTGACCTGGTGATCGATGCGCCCCAGGAATTCAATATTCCCATCCACCAACCACCGCACCAGGTCACCAGTCCTGTAGAAACTATAGGTCCTATAAGTCCTATAGGACCTATAGTTAACAAACTTCTCTGCTGTTAGTTCCGGTTGATTTAAATATCCCCTGGCTGTACCATCTCCACCAATATATAACTCTCCCCCTACGCCAAAAGGGACTGGTGCATTATTTTTATCAAGAATATATACCGTTGTATTGGATATGGGCTTACCAATGGGTATTGTTGCAGCATTTTCATCTATTTCGTCTATAAAATAATGGGTGGCATAGACCGTGGTTTCAGTAGGGCCGTATACATGAATAATCCGTCCTTTCCCCAAATGTTCAAGTGCCTTCTGCGAATGTTCCACCGATACCTTTTCACCTCCAAAAAGCACTTTTCTTACGTTTTTAAGGCACCCGATTTCCATTTCCACTAGTTTATTAAATAAAGCCGTGGTTACAAAAAATACTGTTATTCCTTCCCGTCTTATGAGATCAGCTAACCTCTCTAACCAAAATACCTCTTCTTGTTTTATCATCACCAGGACTGCTCCGTTCAACAGCGCACCATATATATCAAATACCGACCCATCAAAGGCATAATTGGAGAGCTGCAGAATCCTATCATCGGGGGTTATATCTATATAATTCGTATTCCTGACCACACGATTGACATTAAAATGACTGGTCAGCGTGCCTTTTGGCTTTCCCGTGGTCCCGGAAGTATAGATGACGTAAGCAAGGTTAGCAGAGCTAACCTTGCAGGTTGAGGTTAAGGTTGAGGTTGAGGTTGAGGAAAATATCTGTTCAGATAGATCAATGATTTCTGTAGATTCCTCCTTAACCTTAACCTGAGCCGCTGACGAAGTCAGCAAAACCTTCGCTTTGCTGTCCTTTAACATATAATCAATCCGTTCCCGCGGGTATTTAGGATCAATAGGCAAATAAGCAGCGCCTGCCTTTAATATTCCCAATATGCCAATAATCATTTCAATGGACCGATGCACCATAATTCCTACAATATTGTCCGCCAAGACACATTTCTCTTTTAACCAATATGCCAATTGATTTGCTTTTCGATTCAATTCCTCGTAGGTTATATGCAGTTGCTCTACGCCAATCATCGCTGTATGGCCGGGAGTCCTGACTGCCTGTTCATCAAACAATTGGTGAATCGTTTTATCTTTCGGGTATGGGGATGGGAGATCGTTAAAATCATATAATATCTGCTTTCTCTCTTCTTCAGTGACCACCTCGATCTCTGCGAGATTTTTGCCTGGGTTTTCCAGCACCGAGGATATTACCTGCTTGAAATAATTGGCAAATCGCTGAAGGGTTCCTGTTTTAAACAACTTTGTACAATAATCCCATTTAAACACCAAGTCTTCCGTTCCTTCAAGAGCGGTTAACACCATATCGAAACGTACAATTGGATTATCGTAAACAAAGGCTTCCGCAGTTTCTCCCCAGGATGTCCCGGGATTAATGGAGGGGGAATCCCCTGGTCCGGCAGAAAAGGGCTGATGGGTAAACACCACGTCAAATATGGGGTTTCGACCAGCATCCCGCGAAACCTTCACACGCTCCACCAGTTCTTCAAAGGGATAATCCTGGTTCTCAAAGGCTTCCAGGGTTCGTTCCTTCAAACGTTGAAGAAAAACTGTCAAGCTTATACCGCCTTCCGGGAAATTTCGCAGTGGCAGGGTATTGGCAAACATTCCCATGACGTTTTGAAGGTCGGCATTCTCTCGACTGGCAATTAACGTACCCACTACAATATCTTCCTGGCCGCTCAATTTGGACAAAAGCACATTGAACAGCCCCAACAACAACATAAACATAGTAACATTTTCCCGGGTCACCAGCTGCTTTAATGATTCCCTCTTTTCTTTCCCAACCGTAAAATAGAGGGTTCTTCCTTCAAAACTCTGCACCTGGGGCCGGTGATAATCAAGGGGCAAATCCAGGATGGGCAGGATTCCTTCAAACTGCTTAAGCCAATACGCTTCCTGGACGTTTATTGTCTCCTGTATCTCCCGGCTGTTAAGCCATTGGGCATAATCGTTGTATTGGACCCTCAATGGAGCAAGCTCCTTTCCTGCATATAGCGCCATCAGTTCGCTGATAAAAATCTCTTGAGACCGACCATCTGCAATAACATGATGGATATCTATGGCCGCAGCATATTTTTCCTCACCGGTCTTTATCACTCCCACACGCAGCAGAGGTGCTTTCGATAAATCGAAAGGAAGAACGAATCGCTCCATAATGGTGGCAGAAATCCCCTCCTGGGAAGGGTGCCCCGATGAGGAGAGGTGGATCAATTGGATCTCAAATTCCATGGCATGGTGAATTTTCTGGACCGGTTCGTCATTTACCATATAAAACGAGGTACGCAAACTTTCATGCCGCCGGATCATTTGATTTAAGATGTGTTCAAACCTTGACAGGTCTACTTCTGTACCCAGTGGAACAATGGATGGTTCGTTGTAAATGATATTATCCGGCTCCATCTGGTGTAAAATGTACAGCCGCTTTTGCGCCGGGGAAAGGGGATAGGATTCCTTCTCTTCAGCCACGTGGATATAGGAATAATCCTTTGCGGCAAACCCGCTGATATATTTTACCAATTCCCTGATGGTACTGCATTTAAAGAATTCCGCCAGGGTTAGTTTGGAGTTGAACTCTTCCTGGATGAAACCAGCCACAGCCATGGCTTTTAAGGAATCTCCTCCCAGGTCAAAGAAATCGTCATCAATACCCACCTGTTCCAGACCAAAGAATCGCTGCCATATTTGAACCAGTTTCTGCTGGGATTCATTTTCCGGAGGGGCGTAAGGGACATGCAGCTCCGGCCGCTGATGAAACTGCTGTGTCGAAGGTTCGCTTTCCATTTCCAATGATGTATCTA
>WVZO01000746.1 GCA_011772425.1 Candidatus Aminicenantota bacterium | reverse complement strand
TCCGGGTCATCGGGCGCGTATGATTTCGGAGTCCCTGGATGTGCCGCTTAAAACTGTTGAACGTTGGATTAAAAAATTAAGGAATGAAGGTCGAATCGAATTTATCGGCAGCAGCAAGACCGGCGGCTATTATCTGAAAGGAAAAAGAGTATAGGGCTTCTAAAGCTTCTCTTGTTTTGTTCTCTTCGAAAAAATTTGCCTGCCCTCTATTTTAGCCGCGAAGGAACGCGAAGAATAACTAAGATTCCAGGTTTTTTTTCACAGAAACCACCATCCCTTAGACCAATCAGCGGGGAAATACGATAATGTAACGGTGAAATGGAATAATGCAACAGGGAAATACGATAATGTAACGGGGAAACGGAGTAATGTAACGGTGAATTACGATAATGTAACGGTGAAATAGAGTAATGTAACGAGGAAATACTATTAAGTAACGGTGAAATGGAATAATGTAACGGTGAAATGCGATAGAGTAACGTTACATTATCGTATTTCCCCGTTACATTATAGTAAAGGACCGTTACATTATCATATTTTCCCCTTACATTATTGTAATTCCCCGTTACATTATGATAAAGGACTGTTACATTATGGCATTTCCCTCTTACATTATTGTATTTCCCCGTTGCATTATGATAAAGGACCGTTACATTATTGTAATTCCCTGCTTTTATATGGTAATTATATACCAGATTGATTGAATTGGCGACTTTTTTATGAAAAAAGGGCGCCCTTCGGGCAAAAATAAAGTGCTAGGTACTTTATTCTTTTGCCACAGAGAGCACAGAGTTCACAGAGAAAGGATTTTTTTAAACTCTGTGTTCTCTGTGTCCTCTGTGGCTAAAATCTTAACCGGAATTGACTTCACTTTTCTATTGTTGTATATTTATCCCATGGGAGTAAAAAAAATAATTGAAATAGAAGGCAATAAAAAAAGGATCGAACAATTAACCCGCATGGCCCGACAAAAGAACCTGGTGCCTTTTTTGGGTGCGGGTTTCAGTGCCCCGGCCTGTCCCACCTGGGGCAATTTCCTGGAACAGTTCTTTCAAGGATTAAAAGGCGAATTCCTCCTGCCCGAAGAGGAAGAGGAGTATATTCGCTTAAAGAAAAGCGACCATTTCGAGGCCATGGCGGATTTCCTGGTGAAGAAAGCCCGCAGGCGCAAGTTCGAGGAAGAAATGAAGGCCAATTTTGATAAACCCCTGCTCCCGGAAATGAATAAAAAATTCGATTTGCTGCACCGGGGGTTTCCCGGTCTGAAAATTACCACCAATTTCGACTGCCTGATCGAAAAGAACGCCTTTGGTTTTTATGTCAACGTGTGCCGCGGGGATCAGGGCAAAGAATTGCAGAAGTGGTTTACCTACATGGATAAAAACGCTTTGCTCAAGATTCACGGCGACTTGCAAGACGTTTCTTCCATCGTGCTCACATCAAAGCAGTATGAGAAAATTTACCGTGACCCGGCCGGTTTTAAACTCAAAGCGCCCCTCCCCGGTTTTTTAAAACGGGTATTTACCAATAGTTCGGTATTGTTTATCGGCTGCTCGTTGGTCCGGGACCGGATCATCATGATCATGGAGAGTTTGCCGGACATGAGGCGCCATTTTGCCATTATGCCCCGGCCGGGTAAACAGGAGGACGGGGTGGCATTGAACCGGGAGTTATCCGGGGCCGGAATAACTCCCATATGGATTACGGATTTCGCGCAAATCGAGGAGATATTGGAAATGTTGGCTGAACCAGCGGTGGTTGAGCCGGCGGCCGCAAAGGTTGATCACGGTGTCCCGTTCGTAGGCCGGGAAAAGGAACTGGAACAAATCCGGGAAAACCTGGAAAAAGACCGGGGCACCTGTACCGGGAGCGTGCAGATGATAACGGGCCGGTTGTTCAACATCGACGGAGCCGGCGGTGTGGGAAAAACCACGCTGGCCATCGAAGCGGCCCGGCAGTTTTCCTCTTTGTTTAAGGATGGGGTCCTGGTGCCTATCCGTGTGGATGAGCACACGCCCATGTCGTTTGCCCTGCACCTGGCCGGTTTATTAAACGTAAAAGTGGAAGAACCGCCCGACGCGGAAACGGCCCAACGGTTGGTAACCGCTTTATTAAAAAACCGCGATGTATTGGTGATACTGGACAATGCCGTGGAGTGGAAGGACTTGAGATACATGCTGCCGGATGAAACCGGTTCGGCCGTACTGGTGACCACGCGCAGCCGGGAAATGCATGACCGGATTCGCCTGCAATTCCCTGGAATGGAATTACATGAAATACCGCTGGAGAAATTCACCCCCGGGGAGGCCCTGGCCCTTTTCAAAAAGATGTTGGGTGCCGGTTACCGTAAAGAAGAAAAGGACATGTATCTTGAGATTGCACGCAACCTGGGGTTTTTACCCATTGCTTTGCGGCAGGCGGTTTCCTTAATGTTATTCGGTCCCCGGTACACCGCTTCCCGGCTGTGGCAGAAGCTGGAAAACGAAGACCGCCTGGAGCTGCTGCGCAAAGGCCGGGCCGCGGCAGAGACCGATGAATTGACCATCGAGTCCGTATTCGACCTGGCTTCGCCGCTCTTAACCCCGGGACTGATTGAAGCCCTTGAATACCTGGCCGTATGCAGTCCCGGTCCGGTGCCCCTGGATTTTTTACAGCGGCTGGCCGGGAGCGAAGAGATCGAAGAACGGCTGGAACAACTCTTTGCCTTTTCCTGGTGTGAGCGCCGGGAGGTTGAGGGTCAGCGGGCCTATGAGCTGCAC
>WVZO01000414.1:1348-3338 GCA_011772425.1 Candidatus Aminicenantota bacterium | reverse complement strand
AACAATCGAAATCCTGGATAAGGGCGAATACGAGATTCGCCCCTACAAAGGCTTCCGGGGTGGATGTAGGGGTCCGGGCAGAATTTTGTGTTCACCCGACATTATCGGACAGTCTCCTATGCCAGTTTTCCTTTTCCTATTCCGCTGGGCCTAAAGGGAAAATACGGAAAATACGGGACAAAAATACGGGACAGGCGAAAAAAACCTAAAAAATGGGGAAAAAAAGCCCAGGTTGAGAAAAAAAGTAAATAGTTATAAATCTTTACCTTTTGAATACCCCCGCTAATTCAACGTTTTTTAAAAAAATATAAAGTATTATAAATATTAACCAAAAATCCAAAAATTGTATTATAAATATTATCGGTTAAAAAACCGGTAATGTGAAAAGCTTTAAATAATAACCTTTTGACATTACAAACAAAAAAAGGAGAATGATAAAATGAAAAAAATCATTTTGAGTTTTATGTTTTGTATGATGGGGGCAATTGTACTTTTTGCCCAGGAAAGTTACACCAAATCGTATTACGGGGTGCCAGCAGGAATAATCAAAGGAGCAAATGTTACCTACCATGACGGAATGAAAGTAACAATTACACCAGGATACGGTGAATGCAATGGGCATTATTGGGAAATCACCGAGAGTAGAGAAATTGACCTTACCGCGGTGATACACTGGTTTGAGGAGACTTTGATTTATATTTACATCGATGATTCCGCTTCCTCATATCCCAATCCTTCCATTTTTGGCAGCAGGGAATACGGTCCCTCCTGGGATGCGTCACGTCTCGGTTGGTATATTGGAGATGATAGATGTATAGGGGTGTTATATAGTTACAGCGGTTTGTCCGGCGGAATTCCAAAATTTACTGCTCATGGTAATGGAAATTTAGTCAGGTTTATAATGGATGAACCCATATATGTACTCGTTAANNATATGTACTCGTTAATGGAGGGACTCCAACTGGCTCATGGATAAGAATAACAAGTTTGAGCGATGATTGCCCGACAAATGCAACCGCTGTAAATGTTTTTGCCTATGAAACAGATAGTGGGAATGTGGATTTGAGTCTTACTGCTTATGAAACTGCAACTGCTGGAAAAGTTTGCCATGAACTATCATGTGCAGGATACAACAGGGGATCTGTAAGCGGATGGATTCAATTGGGAACCTCAAAAGATATTTCATGGCGAGGCGCTTCCGACGATGATCCCCAATCTACCTTTGTATACCTTAATGGATTTGAATATGAAAGATAATGGATTTAAGAGTGAGCCTCTTGCAAAAATGCATAATTCGGTTGATGAAATACGCATGGGGCGAACACAAGCAGGCTGTCTCAAAACCCAAAAAAATGGCCGAATGTGGAGATCGGGCGAATACAAGATTCGCCCCTACAAAGGGTTCCCAGGCGGACGTAGGGGTGAACCTCGTGTTCACCCGGAGTTTTGAGACAGCCTGACGAGGTTCGCCCCTGCGGAGCGAAAATGGCCGTCAGCAAGTCATCTGCCAGTGTAGGGGCAAACCTTGTGTTTTCCCGGCAAGCACGTCAACATCTAAATTTAAGGATTTTTGCAAGAGGCTCGAGTTTTAAAGAAAAAAAGGAAAATACGGAAAATACGGGACAGGCGAAAAAATTTTTTATCACTGTGTAGGCCATTTCTATCCGTGTGGGAACGACTTCTTCCGCTGCAGTAATGATTTTTGCGGTTGAATTGCAAGAGACAGTTAAGCTAAGAAGTTGAGAGAGCTCAAAGGAAAAGATTTTTTAGTTTTCTCAACCTCCCAACATATAGAAATTTTTTCGACTATACCCTTTTTTGCATCTTATACGTATAAAGGATATGTAGAAAAAGATGAGTAAGAATATGGAATTAGCGAAGAATAAGGTGCCCGGTAAGTTATGCCGGTTGGTATCTTTCAAATGTAATGAACAAATCCTATAGGGTGGGGACGCCGTCCCCTTTTGGATAAAGGATTACTTTGAAACTA
>WVZO01000414.1:0-1251 GCA_011772425.1 Candidatus Aminicenantota bacterium | reverse complement strand
AGTACTTTGCACCCACTTTGATGGATTCGATAGAGACCGTATTAGGGAGTTTGCCCGGACTTTCAATTTCAAGTCGGTCCGGGTAAATGTCCACGCGAATATCGATACCAATGATGGTGTAATCCCTGTGGGCAACAGCATTAACAATGGCCTCCCGGATAGATTCTACAGGATATGGATAATTAACCACTCGTGTAGCTCCTTTAAGTGATACATTACTTTTTTCAAGCAAGATGGATTTTATCTTTTCCAATGCCTCATCGATAAGACCGGCATTCTCCCTATCGCCGCCAGGCGAAAAGGTGTGAATAATCGGTTTAACCAGGCGGAAGTCAATATAATCATAATCTCTTTCAGTCCTGGCATATTTGGTCACTGTGATCCCAACATAACCCAGCAGGAAAGAAGGGTCTTTGGCAAACAATAACGCCCCTACAATTGTAGGGTATACGTGTTCTCCTGATTCTACCAGGATTTCTTTGTTTTTAAGAAAATTCTCTATTTGCTTGCTTTCCCAACCGGAAATATCGATCGGATTGATGGGATTATATTTGAAAAATCCATAGATCCGTTGGAAATCAAGATCAGCATATTTACCCTTTATGAGAGGTGTGATTTCATAGTGGATTTGCCCCGAAGTCTGGAATAACCGTAGAAGTTCATCCCGACTGGCTTCCTGGGTTCGGGTGCCGCGGCGGGTATAATAGCGTTCCTTACTACCTTTCAGAACCGCATAAGGTTTGGAAAAACCCGGCGATATAGAAAAACAAAACACATCCTTTTGGTTAATCTTGTATTTCCACAGTTCCGGGGTAACTACCGGTCGTGTGGAATCAGAACAGACATTGAAAATTTTTTCTTCAAATTTCAATGGGTCAGTGATACCGGATACTGTCCCATCATCCTCGATTCCTACCAGCAGGTATCCACCGGAACCATTTGCAAAGGCGGTTATTTCTTTGGCAAAATCGGTATTTTTTTCTCTTTCTGATTTAAATTCAACCTGTATGGTTTCGCCTTGCTCGATTATCTTTATTATCTCATCTGTTGAAATCATCATACCTCCGCAAAAGGCTGGGACAATTTAGTGTTATAGATTATCATATTCGAGTAAGGATTTCAAGAGGGGAGAAACTCACTTAACTCCTCCTTTGAAAAATACGGAGAGTACTTCTTGCTTGTCCCCTTTTTCCTCCTTTTTCTTCTGGTATGTCGAAAAATTAGATTTTTTTTAAAATTTACGTCGAAAAT
>WVZO01000207.1 GCA_011772425.1 Candidatus Aminicenantota bacterium | reverse complement strand
CTTATCGATTCCAGGGGCTTGACGTTATCCATGCCCCCAATCATCAACAGCGACGAGACCAAATGCCGCATCGGCACGTCACGGCTTTTTATCGATGTCACCGGCACGGCAGAGCAAGCCCCCACAGATTCCTTGAATATCCTGGTTTGCGCCCTTAACGAATTGGGCGGAAAAATACAAACCGTGAAAATTATTTACCCGGATCGTTCAGTCACCACTCCTGATCTTACTCCCCGGGAAATCGAGGTAAGTTTTAAAGATGCCTGCCATTGGCTGGGTGTGGACNNAAGATAAGGATAAAGCAAAAGATACGGATAAATATATCATCGCATACGGAGCATACCGCAGCGATATTCGCCACGAGGTGGATATTTTCGAGGATGTCCTGGTGGGCTATGGCGTTGACCGGGTTGAGATGAAACTGGTGCCCTCGATGACGGTGGGACAAGAACGGCCCGAAGAACGTACCGCCAATACGGTTCGCAGCATCATGACCGGACTTGGTTTTACCGAAATCATGAGCCTCAACTTGCAATCCGAAGAGAGCCATTTTCAAAAATTCGGAATGGAACCTGACGAATCCTATGTGCGCGTTGAAAACCCCAAAACCATTAATCAACGAGTGCTGAGAAGTCACCTCATGACCGGGCTTATGGAAACCTTTGAAAAAAACCGCAAAAAAAGCGTCCCCCAGCACATGTTTGAAATCGGTCCGGTAAGCCTTTTGAATCCTGATACTGAAACCGGTGTCAATGAATACCGGCACCTGGTTTTCGGGATCATCGGTCCGGATGCGGGATATGCGGAAGCCCGTGCCGTGCTGGATTCCATTCTCCGGGAATTGGGTCTCAAAGGCCAGTACCGGCCGGTTGAGCATCCGACGTTTATCGAGGGACGGTGCGCCCAGGTAGATATCGATAACGGCCTGTGGGCCCGGGTAGGAGAATTACACCCCCAGGTATTGAATAACTTCAACCTCACCTACCCCCTCGCCCTGTGCGAACTCCGCTTCGCAAAGATTTTTTAGTTTTGCCTCCGGCGGCCAGAAACCTTTTTGAAAAAAGGTTTCTGGACTTCCAAAAACTTTTAATTGTAGAACAAATCCAAGATACGACGCACGAAGCATTGTATCGCCTCCCCGGACATTCTTAATTACCGCACTGTCAAGTGCCCTTGCCCCCCCGCAAAAGCTTTTCATAAGTAGAAGTTAAGTTGAAGGCTTCCCCCATTCGTTCGTATTAAAGATTTTTTTAAAAACATAATGTAAGTATTCCCGGAAATCAACTGACTGCTTGGGGTGGGGAGGGAAGCCTTCCCGATGGCCCGAAGGGCCTGCTTTGGCCCCCCTCGCCCAGGGGCTATTTTTTAAATATCAATTTGACATCACCGCGTTTACCCAGTTGGACATTATCCTCCGGTTTTATAAGGGTTTCCGTGATTTTCTCACCATTGACATAGGTGCCGTTGGTAGAATCCAGGTCAACAATGTAAAACTGGTCACCTTTGGGAATAATCTTCAAATGGGTCTTGGATACGATTTCACTGTCCACAACCACTGCGGCAGCTTTGGGATCCCGTCCCACAATTAACGGCGTAGAGGTGATATTAAAGGTCCCAACTTCCTCACCTTTGACCAATACGGTAAGAGTACCGTTGATATCGGTTTCCAGGACGGTTCCCGCTTCCTCGGCCAATTTGGTTTTATCCACTGCCGGTTCTCCTGCCACAGCAGCTTCCGGCTCTTTCCGCGGTTCTGCTTCCGCAGCAGGAGACGGTCTGAAAGCTAAGAATACTACGACTAAAATCACCAAAATCAATATGATTACGATAATCACAACCGCTTTATTCTGCTGCCACATCTTGTCGAGAAAACCCATCTCGTTGATTCGCGTTAATATCAACTGCTGAAGCTTTTCAAGGTCAGGCTCATTTTTCATATAAGCCAATGCCGTGCTTACCTCGGTCTGGGCATCAAACCATTGACCTTCCCATACGGAATTCATTAATTTATTGAATACTTCTGTAAATTCAGATGTCTTATTGAATTCAACACCCGCATCACGGATAAACTCCTTTGCCGCATTAATGGGCACACAGAACTTAAAACCGTCGTATTCAGTAGCCGCATAAGAATGAACACCTATGACCCGCCCTTTGGAATCAACAGTAGGACCACCGGAATTCCCGGGAGATGTGGCAGAATCGTGCTGGATCACAGACATGCCCTTGTAATCGGTCTTAAGGGCTGAAATGGACCCCCGTGTGATCGATGACTTTAATGTGTTTTCTTTGCCTAACAAAGGGAAACGCTGCGGGTCTACCACAGCAGGGAAACCAATAGTAAAGATCATTTGCTGTAAAACCAGCTTTGACGAATCACCCAACATGATCACCGGGCAATTCTCCCGTTCAATTTTCAATACAGCAATGTCCTTGCCCCCATCCGGGATGGAAGGACTGAATTTCTTAACTTCGAATCTCAAGGTGTCAGAGTTGGAAAGCACCACATAATTAATGGCCCCATGATTGGTAATCCGGGGCTGCTGCTCCCTCATAAATCTCATATATTCGGCATTGATCTCTTGCTGCGTGGGCTCCCGGCCCCTGCCCTGCTTAAATTCCATAATGATTTTGTTGATAATAAAATTGGTGAGCACCTTCTGGGCATACCCATCCTTATCTTCCATATACTTCACATACGTATCCACCACATGACCATTGGTCACCAGGTAACCGTCAGGGTTGATAAAAAAACCGCTGCCAGAACCATAATTGGGTACGTTAAACTGCTGCCCACTTCTTAGAGTAATGGTTACAAACATGCCACTGTATACCAGTACCACTGCAGGACGCGTCCGGTAAGCGGTCATTTGCTCTTCGGTCAGCTTTTCTCCCGAAGGGGAAGAACAAGCAGCACTTATAAAAACGATCGCAACTAATAAAAAAGCCAACTTCTTTGCTTTCATTTATTCCTCCTGTTTGTTTTTAGCCACGAAGGACACGAAGAAACACGAAGTTTTTTTGAAAAATTCATTTTTATTTTGTCTCTTTGTGCCCAGGTGGTCATCTATTTTTATAAAATGATCTTTTCCATCCTGGGTGTCCGCAAAAGCAATAACAACAATAAGCAAAAGAATCAACAGCGGGATTAAAATAATCAGCAGCGTTCGTTTGTCAAAATTTCCACCGGCACGGGTACGGGTTGGCGATGCAGACTTCAGAACATCCTTAAAGGGCTTTAACATTTGCTGGAAACGATTACCCGAAGATTTGAATTTATCTTTTATTGAAGAAACCTTCACTGCCGGAAATTTTATTTTAGGTAACGTTAATTTGGGAAGTTTGACTCTTTCCTTGCTGCTGACACTTTCAGCCAAAATGTTATCCACTGCCTTTTTAAACTCAGCTGCAAGGTGAAACCGCTCCTCCGGCATCTTGGCAAGACTTTTCATAATAAGGGCATCCACGGCAGGAGATACAACACTATTAATGCTGGAGGGTTTTGGGGGGATTTTTTCCAGGTGACCCTTTTGTATTTCAAAATTTGAACCTGTGGGGCTGCCAAAAGGCAGCGTACCGGTTACCATTTCATACAGAGTAACCCCAAGGGAATAGATGTCTGTGGCAGATCCCATTTTCTCTCCCCGGATTTGTTCGGGAGAAGAATAAAGGGGAGTACCCAGGGTAGACCCGGCACGGGTTAACCCGTCGATGCCTTCAACCTTGGCAATGCCAAAATCACCGATTTTAACGGTATTGTCCGCAGTAATAAATACATTGGCAGGTTTGATATCCCGGTGCAATACACCCTTGCTGTGAGCATAGTCTAACCCTTCCAGGATGCAAGATACAATTGATAATGACTGGTGCACGGGGATTTTCCCGGTTTCTTTAATAATGCCTTTGAGGGTCTTGCCTTTCACATACTCCATCACGATATAATAGATATCATCCTGGTGATCAAAGGAGTGAATGGTGACAATATACGTATGATTGAGCCGGGCCTGGGCTATGGCTTCTACTCGAAACCGGGCCATTAATTGAGGACTGCGAGCCAACTCCGGCGCAATCACTTTTAATGCCACTTCACGCTGTAAACTGAGATCACGAGCCAGGTAAACCGAACCCATCCCCCCTTCGCCAACTCTCTTAATAATACGATAATTACCCAGCGTCTTTCCTTCCATTTTACTTTTCCATGGTCTCAGTTACGCTTTCTCCCCCCGAACCCGAACCAGGTAAAGGATGTTGACTGGTACTAATGGTGGTCAATAACCAATAAATAATAACAACCAACAGCAATACCAGTAATCCCAATAATATGAAAAAAGAACGTTTCCGTTTTTTTCTTTTTTTGGTTTTAGAGCGTAAAACTATTCTTATGGTATCCTCCAGGACTGTATCTTCACCGAATATTTTATCTTTTTCGGTAGAAACAACGATAGTGGAAATATTATCCGGCCCGCCATTGGCTTTGGCTTTTTGAACCAGGACCCGAACGATATAGGCGGTAGATTTTTCTTTTAGACATTCTGCTATCTCACTCTCCGGCACCACACCGTAAAGCCCATCAGTACAAAGAAGATACTTCTGGCCCTTTTGAATGGGTATCGGTTTTAACACCTGGACGTTGATATCCTTTTTTAATCCAATGGATTGATACAACACGTTCCGCCTGGGATGGCGGCGGGCTTCTTCTTCCGTGATAAACCCTTCTTTTAACAGTTTCCCCACAAAGGAATGGTCTTCGGTTAATTGCTCTAAAACAAATTGATTACCTTTTTTCTCATCCGGATTTGTAAACCGGTATATACGACTGTCTCCCACATGGACAATATATCCCAGGTTTCCCTGGACATAAAACACCGAAAGTGTGGTACCCATACCGTTTTTTACAGCAGAGCGGCTCCCTTCATGCATAAGGAATTCATTCGCAGCCAAAATAATGCGTCTTAAATCCTCGGAAATATTATCTCCTATCCCTTTTTCCAGCTCCCGGACAAAAAAAGACACTGCCTTGCGACTGGCCACTTCACCGGCTTTATGACCGCCCATGCCGTCAGCTACGATAAAGAGATATTCATCCTCTCCTAATTTACCGGCAAAGTAATAATCTTCATTGTTTTCCCTGAGATTTCCAACATCTGATAAACCCGAATAAAACAGTTCCATGTTCGTTCGTAATTGTACTTACAACTCCAATGTTTTTACCAGGAATTCAATATCCGAAGCTTTAAATAGTGTCTCATCCACTATTTTTTCTCTCCGGATCCGCTTTTCGCCCAGGTATAAACCCGAATCGCTGTCCAGGTCGGTTAGCCATACCTCCCCATTTTCAATGCGAATGCTGAAATGAAAAGGCTCGATATTTGCGTCTGGTAGATAAATATCAGTATAATGACTGGACCCTATTACAGTTTTGCCGGCAAATAACCGATAGTCTTTGCCTCTCCACTGGCCGCTTAAAACCACCAGCCAGCCGCTTAATTCTCTCTCATCTTCCAAGACGGTCTGGTCATTAATATTCCCGGCCATCACAGCTTCCTCCTCACATGCTTGAAAACCATTTCCTGGTGACCAATGCGAATAAAATCCCCATCCTGCAATTCTTCTTTAATGATTTTCTTCTCATTTAACCAGGTATGATTGGTGGAGCCCAGGTCGGAAATAAAAAACCGTTCCTCTTCAAAATGAATCACTGCATGAAGTTTGGAAGCAAAATCATCATTCAAACGGATGTCGGCATCCATACCTTTGCCTATCACATTCTTCTGCCGGGTGAGGCGAACATCATGAACCGGTTTGCCATCTTCGCCCAAAAGAACCAACCAGGCAAAAAAAGGCTGAAGCGGAGGTGGTTCCATTATACCCTCATCAACAATGGTTTTTTCCGCTTCACTCTCCAATACGGTTTTGTCTAAGGTCATACCCGGCATGCTCATGGTTTCGAGCCTGGTTTTATCGTCTATATCGCTTTCTAAGACCGTTCTGTCGTCAGGAACCCCTGCTCTTTTCACTGCGTCCGGGTCCGCTGCATCCAGGACTTCCGTAGTCGTCCCGCCCAGGACCTGGGTTTTCGGGTCAATCAACGATTTCCCCAGGTTCTCAATCTGGGCACAAAAGGGACAGGTTTTCCAGGTTTCATACATAATATGCCCTTCGCTGCATTTTTTAAGACCAATCTTGACGGCAGAGAATCCACAAAAAGGACAGAAGGGATATTCTTTGGGCTTTTTTTTAAGACAATTGGAACATATCTCCATAATAGACTCCCGGAAAAATAATAAATTCTATCTTCATAGACGAAATTTACCACCACCAGGAAAGAATGTCAAGTATTAATGCGATTTTTGTAATCTATAATTTCTATTCCTACCCCTGCTTCAAGGTATAAATGATGTCCTTGATAAAACTCCTCATCTTATTTTTTTTGGTCTCCCTGGTTTTCATCTCAATGGTGTATTTGTTTTTCTTTCGATCCCTGATAATCAACCTGGGGTTATCCCTTTTTTTCTTTTTCTTAAATAAGCCTTTAATATCTGATAACTTATCCAGGGAAACCCGTTTGATTTGTGACATTGGCACAGAGAATCGATAACCTTTTAGGCTTTCTTTGTTAGGTGTAAAAGAAACGCTTTTACCGGTGATTGTCAATGTTCCATTTATGATACTCTTTTTTCTATATTGGTAACCCACGCTGAAGCGGATATATTGTCCCAGTTCCAATGTTTTCAGGTAATACAATCGTGCCTTATCTTTATTGCCATCGCAATAATAAGCATGCGCAATCTTAAAGTAAATATCACCGGATACGGTTCCATCGTTTAGGGCCTTTTGTCCCACACCGAGGGCTTTCTGGTAATACCCGTTATTGATGAACCAATCCATCTTTTTCAAGATTTCATTAGCACTGTCTAACCCTGTTATTTTCGGGAACTCGCTGCTCTTATGAGGTTCTGGTTCAGTACTCCTGGGCTGAGTACCTTTTTTGGGAGCGTCCGGTTGCACAATCCTGGGCATGGCTTGTGCGGGTTTTCCTTCAGGAAGCCGGTTAACCTGTTGAGTGCTGCCCCCAGACCCGGTTTGCACATGGGGCGTCCTGGTGCCGGTACTTATTAAAAAAGCAGCCGCAGCAATTATAATGACGCCAAGAGCTGCAGCAAGTGCCAGGTACTTTTTATTGGCAGGCCAATTTAATTTAGTACTAATCGCCTTCCATCTTTTTTCTCCTGGAGTTGCTTGAACCAATGGAACCGATGGTGTTGGCACCGGGGTTAACGATGCCATTAATTGTTGAACCGCTGTTTTAAATTCTTTCACACGTTGGAACCGCTGATCCGGGTCTTTGGCAATACTTTTCATCACCACCGCATCAACAGGACCGGGAATCGCAGGATTAACAGCGGAAGGTTTTTGGGGAGCGGCTTCCATGGTTTGTTTCATCAATTCGTAATCGCTCCCTTCGGGGGCTTTAAAGGGAGGTGCGCCGGTCAACATCTCGTAGAGGGTAATACCCAGGGAATAGACGTCGGTGCGCTCATCGACTTTTTTTCCCAGCAGTTGTTCCGGGGACGAGTAAACCGGTGAACCCAGGGTGGTTCCCACCCTGGTTAATCCTTCGATTCCCTCGACTTTGGCAATGCCAAAATCACCGATTTTAACGGTTTGATGTTTATCCTGGAAAATATTAGAGGGTTTAATGTCCCGGTGCACCACTCCTTTGGAATGAGCATAAGCAATGCCGTCCAGTACCTGTAAGAAGATTGGCAGTGCATGTGCCGCCGGCAGGCTGCCTTTCTCTTTTATAACTGCTTTAAGGGTTTTTCCATCCACATATTCCATGACAATATAGTAAATATCTTTTTCCTGGTCAAAGGAATGGATGGTGACGATATGGGAGTGGCTCAACTTGGCCTGGGCAATGGCTTCTACCCGGAACCGGGCCATTAACCCGGGACGCCGTGCCAATTCCGCTGCGATGACCTTTAATGCCACTTCCCGTTCCAGGGTGAGGTCGCGGGCCAGGTACACCGAACCCATGCCGCCTTCACCCAGTTTTTTCAAAATCCGACAGTTACCTAAAATCTTTCCAATCATAGTTACAATTTACCATTTTGCCGCCATTATGTCAATCATAAACTTAACAATTCTAATTTTTTTACCCCGAAGGCATTTACAATGCGGTATTTGGCACGAAGGGACACAAAGGCGGCTGGCAGCCGCAGCCTATAAAGGTAACTTCGGAAAAAAGGAAAAAAGTGCCCGGCAATCATTATGACGAATCCTCACCCGCTGTTTTGTTCGTACATTCGCTCACTATTTTCACATTTTCCTTCGTGTGCAGTTCATCAAGTACGACATAATTTTTGGCGAACAAAACAGTTTTTTCAATGATTAATCCATTTAAATACATGATTATGACTAATTATGTAACTTATCCCTATTTCTTAAAAACACTTTATATAAAACGGTTTAAAGATCCAATTTTTTGTGTAATAAATTAACATAAAAAACTTAATTCCTTATAAACAAAGATTATATAACGTTTTTTATAAAAGTCACATTCCTGGTATTAGTTAAAATTTAATTATTAAAAAAAATGATCAAAGTATTGACAAAATGAAAATACTTGTTATAATGGCCCCATGAATTTAAGGCGAATGAACATAATTGGTATTGAAGCCGAACCGTTTGCTGATGTAAACGACCGTCCTTTCTCCCGGTGTAAAAGTGGGCGGCACGTTTTTTTCATCCATCCCCCGCTGCGGCCGGGAGATGAATCGCAATTTACCCTGGAAACATCGTATACTACCATTGACCAATTATTCAATACTGCGGATCAATCATTTTTTACCAGGGGGCAGCCATTTTTTACTACGGGGCAAAGGTTTTTTACCATGGAGCACCCATTTTTTACCATGGGGCAAAGGTTTATTACCATGGGGCAAAGGTTTATTGCCATGGGGCAACCATTTTTTACCATGGGGCAAAGGTTTTTTACCGCGGGGCAACCATTTTTTACCATGGGGCAAGCACTTTTTACCACAACGAAGGCAAATGAGAGGAAAGATAGTGAGACAAAAATTAAAAATTTTAGGAGCTACAAATGAAAAGATTACACAAATCGATTACGGCTATACTGGCAAGAGCTCGTTTAGCCATTGAAAACTTTCTTAAAGAAACTATTCTGCAAACTTTTTTGGCAGAATATGGGTACGATGTTGCCCGTGTTCAGGTAGGAAAAGACAAGTTGGTCCAGGTAGAAGAGCTGGACCGGCAGCAGGAAGTGGCCGAGGGTAAGCAGATCGGTGCCACCAATGCATTTAATGCAGCCCTTAAAAAAGCAAAAATTCCCCTCATGCGGTATGTCAAAATTGCCCGGATATTGTTTGAGCGAGGAAGTGAAGAATACGATTTGCTGGACTTAAGAGGCAAGCGCAAAAGCAAATTTAACGAATGGTATGAGCAGGCTGTTTATTTCTACAAAAATGCATTGGAGCATCCCGGGATTCTTGCACAGTTTGCACTATACAACATCACAGTGGAAAAGTTGCAAGCGGGCCTCCTGTTGGTAGAGGAGGCCAATACTGCGGATCAACTCCAGGAAAGCCTGAAAGGTGAAGCGCAAGATATTACCGAAGCACGGGATGCGGCTTTAAAAGACCTGCAAGAGTGGCTGTCTCCTTTTTATACTGCGGCGCGTATTTCTCTTGAGGATCGTCCGCAATTGCTGGAAAAAATGGGCATTCCCGTACCCTCTTGATAGTTGAGGTTGAGGTTAAGGTTAAGGTTGAGGTCGGCGTCATGTGTCATGTGCCGCCTCAGCCTCAACCTCAACCATAATTGATGCCACATAGATAAGGAAGGAGCTTTATGATGGAATCGTTTTAGAATCTCGAACCATTTACACGTGAGGTGCTGCTCCGGCTGCACCTCATTAAATTTAACCAAGGAGGAAGCCCTGTAAAAAAAGAGAAAAAACATAGTACCAACGGGATCCCCCTTTGTTCAGGAAGGGGGATGTCGTTGGTACGAAGGATGGAAAAAGAAAAAAGAGAAAAAAGGGACATGCAGAGAATCATTATTGCAGACAAATTCTTTTGGCTGGATTTTTACAATAAGATCGGTTATACTATCCCCATGACCAAACCCGATAATACCGGCAAAAGGTTTGAACTGGCTTCAAAACGCTTATTTAAAGAAATTTTCCCGCAGTTAGGTTTCGAGGTTATTGGGGAGCCGGAATCCCAGAGAGGAGGAGGTCAGTTTGGTTTTGACCTGCGCCTGGAAGCACGGCCCAGCAGCGCCGATGTTACCGTGCGCTTCTTTATCGAATGCAAAGGCGCCGCCAAAATCGGTCCGCTGGCTCTGGAAGAATTCGCGGGTAAACCCGAACAATTATTTCTCTCCAGGTTCTGCCCCGATTACTGGATCCTGTTCTCGCCCCTGCGCTATTTAACCAATGAATTCAAGGAAAGCTTACAACGTTATCGCCGGGAATACCCCTTTGCTTTGGTCGATTGGTCACGGGTCGAAACAGAAAAAGATGCCGCCGGTATTTATCTCGATCTATTCAAGCATTTCCCGGAAATTTACGCCGTTTTTAAAGAGGATGTCCCGGTGGATACCAGGGATACCCCGCCCCAATATCCTTTAGCCGACATCCTTGATAAATTACAAATGTCACTGCGAGATGCCTACGGCGAATACCATGAAACCGCTGTTTCCCGGGGGATATTACCAGGTGTCAGGCGGATTACCCCCTATACGGTCTATGCGGAGAAGAGCAGCAAACATGATTGGCTGGCTCTCAAAAAAGCCTATTTCCAATTGGATTCCTATTTTTCCACGGCGTTTCCCCTGGTATGCCGGGATGAGGTGGTGCGCAGCCCGGAGATTGAAGAACGGATCTGCCGGGAAATCGAGAACCCGGCCCATGTCAATTCCTCTATTGCCGTATTGGGTTCCGAAGGGTGCGGCAAGACCACCCTGATGTACCGCCTTGCCGTGGATTATGCCTTAAAAGCATACCCGGTCCTGGTTATGGATACCCTGGCTGTGGATATAAGCCTGCCCCACGCGAATTATGAAATCTTCTTTAAAAAGATACATGCCCTTCATAACGCCGGGGAAGAACCGGGCCGCGCTAAACCCATCCTGGTTTTCATTGATAATCCCCATGCAGCCATGGTTTACCTGCATGGATTTTTAACCCATTTCGGTAAATACGAGGAAACCTTTCGCTTCATTTTCATCATTTTCGAGCGTGAGTCCCGGTATCAAGACGCCGATGATGCCTCGTTACCGTTAAAGGTGTTGGACAGGGATACCCGGGTGATTATCTATAACAAAGACAGCGCATACAAACGTTTCCGGGCCAAGACCAGGGAGGTTTTCGCGGAGATCATGGATTTGGATGAGTTCCGGTATAACCTGCTTAAGGAAACTTCCCAAAAGCACGAAAATATTGCCATTGCCGAAGTCCTGTTGGATTTCTATAAAAGGTATCCGGCGGAAAATCAACGTCAATTCGATTTCGATTGGCAGGACCTGGAAAAATACCTGGATCGTAAAAAGTTGGAAAGCTTTCGACACGCCTATATGTGGACAGCCATGGTCTATAAGTTTGGTTTTCCCCTGCCGGTATCGTTACTGAAGAGGCTTTTGGGATTAAAAGTGAGTGGGGAGCAAGACTACCTGGAATTCGCGGAAATGATCGAAAGGAGTTCGGCATTTGAAAATTTTCCCCTGATCCTTGAAGTGGGAAAGCTGCGTACGAGGCATGAATCCATCGCCAGCCTTTTTGTAAAAGAAAAAAAGCACGATAAGATCGCGCCCTGGTTGTGGATGATCCTGGAAAGGATCGACCCGGAAGAAGAGGATGAAAAGAGTATTTTCAGCGGGCTTATTCTTCATAAAAAAATCGTCCGGGAATACCTGGCCGGGGTGAAGCAAAAAAGAGTGGGGGCTTTTGCCCGGCGATTTGAAGAGGATCATCCTTATTATAGGAATGTGATGATGATGAAAGCCTGGTTGGATATCGACGGCCGCAGGCTTGACCAGGCAAAAGAGACCCTGGCAGCGGTGGTGGAAAAATTCCCCGGGTTTTTACCGGCCTATACGGAATTGGGGAAAATCTATTTTGAGCAAAAGGAATATGATGGGGCAAAACAAGTATTTGAAAACATACTCCAAAGGGATAGACGAGACCTCCACGCACGCACGGAGTTAAGTAAGATATATCAACGGCAGAAACGCTATGAAAAAGCGGAAAAAGTCCTTCTTGGCTGTTTAAAGATCGATGAAAACGATCTGAATTCCCGCACGGAGTTAAGTAAGATATATCAACGGCAGAAACGCTATGACAAAGCGGAGAAAGTTCTTCTTGACTGTTTAAAGATCAATGAAAACGATCTGAATTCCCGCACGGAGTTAAGTAAGATATACCAATACCAAAAGAAATGGGATAAAGCAATTAAGTACTTGAAAGAATATATTGCACTTGACCCGAACGGTTTGCATCCGCGCACGGAGTTAAGTAAGATATATCAACGGCAGAAACGATATGACGAAGCGGAGAAAGTTCTTCTTGACTGTTTAAGAATCAATGAAAACGATCTGAATTCCCGCACGGAGTTAAGTAAGATATATCAATACCAAAAGAAATGGGATGAAGCGATTAAGTACCTGAAAGAATATATTGCACTTGACCCGAACGGCTTGCATCCGCGCACGGAGTTAAGTAAGATATATCAACGGCAGAAACGCTATGACGAAGCGGAGCGGGTATTGGTGGAAATATTGCAGTTAGATAAAGACAATCTCCAGGCTCGCACGGAGTTAAGTAAGATATATCAACGGCAGAAACGCTATGACGAAGCGGAGCGGGTATTGGTGGAAATATTGCAGATCGATAAAGCTAATCTCCAATCCCGTACGGAATTAAGTAAGATATATCAAAGGCAGAAACGCTATCAAGAAGCAGAGAATATTCTAAAGGAATTATTGGCAATAGAGCCGGATAATATTCATGGCTGCACGGAATTCGCTTTATTGTACAAACAATGGGCGGCAGATGAGAAAAGACGCGAATTACCCGCCTGGAGGGAGAAAAAACAACTCTATTATAAGTACATTAAAGAAAGTTACCGTATAAACCCCTTAAACCTCCCGACCCTCATGGAACTGTGCTCTATTTTTACTTCGCGCCGGCAGTACCGTGCGGCCCTCCGCTTTTTAGAAAAAGCCATTTCCGTTCAGGACAATGACCTGGAAACCCTTCGTCACCTGGTTCTCATCTATCATACCTTGAACCATGAAACCGAAGTCGCTCGCCTCATGGAAAAAGGCCGCCGCTTGATGCAAGAGCAGCCATTTATAAAATATAAGGATCGCTTCCAGGCCCTTGACCTTCCCCTCGGTACCAATAAAAAATTACTGCAAATGAACAATACCGGGACCTTTTCCGGCCAGGTACGGACGAAAGCCTCCAACACCGCGCCGCCGGTAATCATTTACGGGGCCAACCGGTATGCCCTCCTGGAAAAATATACCGCCCACCACCATATCACTGATGGAGATAAAGTTTTCTTTGCAGCTTACCAGGTAGGAGAGAAAGTTTATGCGGATTTTATAGAACCCTATTTCCAGGATGTCTCAGACCTATCCTTCTTTAAGGATAGGACGGATAAGTAGGAAAGTAAAAATTGGCCTGCCCCGTTTTTCAAATCCCCGGTGGGGCACCTGCATGGGAAGCCGAAATAATTTGCGTGACAAGGAAAGTCTGCCTTTCTTCTATAAATTGATTTTGTTGACAATTCGCGGATCTTAATTTATAATATTGATGTGTGTTACTTGTGAATTTTCACTACTGTTAATATAATTACCGTAGGAAGCTTTGGAGGAAAGAAATTATGAGTGAGCAAGAGGTACTTGAGGAAATAAAAAGAATTGAAGAGTATGTTAAAAATTGCACTCCCGAAGAAGCCCGGCAGATAATGAGAGATGCCGGGATAGTCAATCCTGATGGCACACTCACTGACAGGTACAAATAATAATCTGTTATGTATTCCCGTATTTCAAATCTTGTATTGGGTTTTCACGGGTGTGACCGATCGGTCGCTCTAAAAATATTGCATTCAAATGGCACATTGCATCTTGAAAAAAGTTATAATGACTATGATTGGTTGGGGAATGGGATTTATTTCTGGGAGAATAATCCCGAGAGGGCTTTGGAATTTGCCCGGGATGGAGTTATAAATAAACGTTTAACAAAAGGTAAGATAACAGAGCCTTTTGTCATTTGTGCTGTTATTGATCTCGGACACTGTCTTAATCTTTTGGATTCTTTGTTTCTCAAAGAACTTAAAAAGACATATGAGTTAATGAAGATCTCCGGTTATGAACTTCCTGTAAACGAATATCCAGATGATTCAGGATATTTCCTGAAAAGAAATCTTGACTGCGCTGTTATAGAGACTCTTCATTCGTTGAAGAGAAAGAAAAAGGAGAGGTTATTTGATTCTGTACGAGGTGTTTTTGTTGAAGGTAAAGAGTTGTATCCTTCAGCAGGTTTTAGAGAAAAAAATCATATCCAGTTGTGTATAAGAAATCCGAATTGCATAAAGGGCTATTTTCACCTGCAGGAAATTTCACCTGGTTATCCCATACCCTAAATCCACCTCCTATTTTCCCCTCTGGCGGCAAGTCCACAGCGTGGACACCCTTTGAAAAATGGAAAAATGGGGACAGGCAAGTAGTTGAATATGAATATGAATATGAAGACTGATATGAATCCAATATTTATTGGGTACTTCCCTAAAAAGACTGCGAAGCGCCCAGACTGGTTGAAGGCGCCGGGCGTCCAGGAGATTTGCAGTGCTTCGGAATGTATCTCCCGGGGACCGGACGACTGGATTAACCAGTGGAAACCACAGATTACACAGATTACGCAGATTTTTTTATATTTTTTTTATAATCTGTGTAAATCTGTGTAATCTGTGGTTTTTTTCATGGTAGGCAAATTGGTTAAGAATCCGATTTCCCTTCCGGTTTGGTGGTGCCGAATACCTGCTTTACCAGTAGTGTAACAAGGAGTCCGCCGCTGTCTACCACGGCAGCGCGGTAAATCCAACCACCGCCATCGTGACCATTAACCACAATGGCCTTGCCTTCATACTCTTTAAGATTGATTTCCTGTGTCTCCGGCGGCCGAGCTTCCTGCATTTGGATTCCGGTTAACCGAATGGAAAAAGGTAACCGCTGCCCGGGGGCCAACACATAAAATTTTCCTTTTTCCACCACACCAATAAACAGGTTTTCTTTCATCAAGTACGCATCAATGCCTTCCGGCTGTTTTTCTTTGCCTTTGGCCTGGGCCGCCGCAGATGAACCTGAAATGAGTCCCTGGGATAATATCCCACCTAAAAATGCAAAAATAATCGTACAAACCAGGATAATACCAAATTGTTTTTTATTCATAGGATCTCCTTTTTTAGACACTGACATATTATATCCTTTAATCCCTGTCTATTCAAGAGAAAATGAGGTACGGCAAATAATTTCATTTTTTCGCTTGACTTTTATCTCGTTTTGAGATATATTTGGGCATGCATGTAATCACGCGGAAAAGATTAATAGATGAATTGATAGATAAAATCGGTGAGGACGAAACTCATCCC
>WVZO01000447.1 GCA_011772425.1 Candidatus Aminicenantota bacterium | reverse complement strand
TTTTCATTAAAGGATTCTTGATGTTGGGATTTGTTTGTGACCTGGGATTTGGGTTCTGTTATAAATTTTTCAGATGTTAGGGTTTCATCCTTGAAATACCCCCTGGCAACACCATCACCGGCAATGCACAATTCACCGGGTATTCCCACCGGCTGCAAGCACCCCCCCCTGCTCAAAATATAAATGCGCGTATTAGCAATGGGTTTCCCGATATTCAAAGGACTTTCCCCGGTCACATCCTTGATGGTAGACCATATGGTGGTTTCAGTGGGACCATAAACATTGTATATCTTCCCCCGGGTAAGCGCCCTGGCCTCTTCCAACAAAGGAGCAGGAAACACTTCACCTCCCACCACCAGGTATTTCAACCATTCCAGGCTTTTAGCAGCTTCCGGATCAGATATGAACAGCTTCAACCGCGAAGGAGTGAGCTGAAAAATAGTAATCTTCTCTCTCTCGATGACAGAAGCAGCAGCCAGGGAATTGGCTTGCTCTTCTACATTGCCGATTACCACTTTCGATCCCTTTGTTAACGGAAGCAAGGTTTCCAGTCCGAATATATCAAAGGCAATGGTGGTAAGAGATAAAATAGCGTCACGGTGGGTAAAGGGAATGTGATCGGTAATACCTTTGATAAAATTCACTACAGACCGGTTTTCAATCATGACACCTTTGGGCACACCGGTGGTACCGGAGGTGTAGATAAGGTAACATAGGTGAGTAGGGTGAGTAAGGTGAGTGGGGTGAGTAGGAGGTTGCTTACTCAATTCGCTAATTTTTACCACTTCAGTTCCCCCACTTACCTCACTCACCTCACTCACCTCACTCAACTCACTCACCAAAACTCTGGCTTCGCTGTTTTCCAGCATATACCTGACTCGCTCTTCCGGGTATCCGGGATCGATGGGTAAATAGGCGCAACCGGCTTTTAATATTCCCAGGATCCCGATAATCATCTCCACACAACGGTCCACCATGATTCCCACAATGGTTTCAGACGTCACACCTTTTTCTCTCAGCAGGTGAGCCAATTGATTGGATTTTGCATTTAATTCCATGTAGGTAATGGCATGGCGGGCACCTGGGGGCGACCACGGAGATTCGCCCCTACCCTTCTCATTCTGCCCTATTACAGCCACGCCGTCAGGCGTTCTGGCTGCCTGTTCCTCGAATAACTGCTGAACCGTTTTGTCTTTGGGATAATCCACTTCTGTGGCATTAAAATCCACCAGCACCTGTGTTAACTCTTCTTGCGAAAGCATTTGCAGGTCATCCAATTTAGCCTCAGGCTGCCTGGCTGCCGATTCCACAACAGCAAGAAAATGGTTCATAAACCGCTGCATGGTTTCTTCTTTAAAAAGAGCAGTATTATATTCCACTCCTCCCCGCAGCCCCCCGCTGAATTCCGCCACATTCAATGTGATATCAAACCTGGATACCGAATACTCGAATTCATAGGGATACATACTTCTCATGCCTGGAATGTTAACGTTTTCCAGGTTAACCGTATGCAGCACAAACATAGTATCAAACAAGGGATTCCGGCTGATATCCCTGGGAATATCCAACTGTTCCACCAGGTCTTCAAATTGATAAAACTGGTTTGAAAAGGCATTTAAGGTATTTTCTTTTACTGCTTGCAAGAATTCTTCAACGGTCATATTCCCTTTGGGGTGATTGCGAAGTGCCAGGGTATTAACAAACATGCCCACCACCTGCTGGACATCCCGGTGGGATCGCCCGGTGATAGGGGTTCCCACGATGATATCCTCCTGGCCGGTATATTTGTACAACAGCACATTGTAAAGGGTAAAGAGCAGGACAAAAAGGGTAGTTTTGTTTTTCCTGGCCAGTACAGCCAGTTGATTGGCCAGTTCTAAATCGGTTACAAAATCAATGTGATCTCCTTCAAAACTCTGCAGTTCCGGCCGGGGGTAATCGCAGGGCATTTCCAGTACCGGGAGTTCGGGAGCATCCGAAAAAAGAGCCGCCCAGAACTCTTTTTGCTTTTTTAAAGTCATATCCACAGCCGCTGCTTCCTGCTGCCATACCGCGTATTCTTTGTACTGGACAGGCAGTTCTTCCGGCGCTTCACCGCGATATAACGCGGAAAATTCCATCATCAATATCCCAATGGATATATCATCCGAAACTATATGATGGATACAGTTCATCAGGATATGTTTTTCCGCTTCCACCTTCACCAATCCCACCCGCCAGAGGGGAGGACAGGACAGGTCAAAGGAACGAACAAAATCCGTTATAATATTCTCAACCTCAACCTTAACCTCAACCTCATGATACTCAATTTCAAATTCGATTTCATAGGATTTATACACCTGTTGGACCGGTTCTCCATCTACCAGGAAAAACCCGGTGCGCAAAGACTCATGCCGTTCCAGCAAGGCTTTGCATGCGGTTTCCAGCCGGCCAAAATCCAGTTCCCCTTCCATCCACACCACGGCAGGCATGTTATATACTTCGCCTTTTTCTTCAATTTGCTCCACGATAAAAACCCGCTTCTGGGACGGTGACAGGGGATAATACTCTTTTTCTTCTAAAGGCGGAATGATATAGAAGATACTTTCTCCTGCTTCTTCGGCAATATAGCCAGCAATCTCTTTAACGGTAGGATGCTTGAACACCGCTTCCATGGAGACTTCTACATCCAACTGCTGGTGGAGACGGGTCACCAGGGTAATGACCTTTAAAGAATCTCCACCTAATTCGAAAAAATCCTCATGAATGCCGATTTGGTTCAGTCCGAAAATGTCCTGGAATGCTTCCGCAATTTTCTCTTCCACTACATCCCGGGGGGCTTCATAATCATCAGGCAGTTGAGTTCGTTCGTACGTTGAGGTTATTGCAGGTACTTGTTCCTGTTCATGTTCCTCTTGCCGCGGCTGCCGATCATCCTCCAGTGCAAACGTTTGCTTCTCAAACGAATAGGTGGGAAGAGACACCCGATATCTCTCTTCACCCCTGCTTTCATAAATCTCCTGCCAATTGATTTCTTTTCCATAAATCCACAACCGGCCAATACGATCCAGCAAGTAAGCCGTATCGGATATCTCCTTTTGGGGAGGTCTGACCAGGTTAACCAGCCAATGGTTTTCTCCCAGGTAACGCTGCACCATTGCGGCTAAATCCCGCCCCGGGCCAAGCTCCAGGAAAATCGCACCGGGTTCTTTAACCAATTCTCTGATGCCATCGGCAAACTTCACCGCATGGGCCAGGTGCCCGGACCAATAAGCAGGGTCAACAGCTTGCTCTGCCGTAATCCATTGACCGGTAACATTGGAGATATACCGGAGCTGCGGCTCCTTTAGCGTCATCTGCCTCAGCCTGGCTTCAAACGCTTCAAGGATAGGGTTCATCAAAGGAGAATGAATGCCGCGGGAGGCGTTGAGGCGCATGCACAAATACTTCTCCTGTTTCAATTTTTTTTCAAATGCCTCCACGGCCCCTTTGGGGCCGGCGATAATGCAAGAAGGACCGTTATCAATGGCAAGGGAAAGGTCATCCGCCGGGTAGAGCAGCGGCATGAGTTCCTCCCTGGGCAGCGGGACACTTAACATGGCAGCCTCTGCTGTCTTTTCGACTAATCGTCCTCTCTCCACGATAAGAGTCAAGGCATCCTCCAGGGAAAAAACCCCGGCAATGCAGGCAGCCGTATACTCCCCAAAACTGTAACCGATCATAGCATGGGGGGTAATTCCCCATGTCATCATCAATTTTGCCAGCGCGTACTCAAAAACAAATATTACCAGTTGAACAATGTCCGGCTGGTTTATATCTTTTTCCTTTGTGATTCCTGGATAAAGAACTGCTTTTAAATCATAATCCAGGAGTGGTCTTAGGATCTCAAAACACCGGTTCATTTCTTTCCGGAATATCGGCTCATCCCGGTAAAGATCATACCCCATATTCACATACTGGGACCCCAGCCCGGAGAACATAAATACCACCGGTGGTTCCTGGTCGGTGGTTAACTGATGCGTGCGTACTTTTTTTGAATTCCTGGCAGAAAACGTTTCAATTGCTTCCGATTCATCCTGGCATACCATCATTCGCCGGTACTCAAAGGGTTTTCTACCTACCTGTAAAGTATAAGCCGTATCCGCCAGGTTTATACCAGGATTTTGTTTCAAAAACTCTAGCAGGTTACGGGTATTGCGTTCCAGGGCAGCTTCACTCCTGGCAGAAAGAAGAATCAACTGAGGCCTGTAGGCCTTCAAATGGTCTACCCTCTGACCTTCTGACCTTCTGACCTCAGGCCACTCCTCAAGAACTACATGGGCGTTGGTGCCGCCGATGCCAAAGGAACTGACACCTGCCCGTAACGGATACTTTTGGTTGGTCCATTCCACCAGTTCCGTATTAACAATAAATGAACTGTTTTCAAAATCGATTTCCGGGTTAGGGGTGGCAAAATTCAGTGTGGGTGGAATCATACGGTGATATAATGCCAGTACAGTTTTAATAAATCCTGCCACTCCGGCGGCGGCATCCAGGTGGCCGATATTACTTTTGATCGAACCGATCCGGCAGAACTGCGTCTTTTCCGTATCAAAGGCCTGTGCCAATGCCCGGATTTCCACCGGGTCGCCCAGGATCGTACCGGTACCGTGGGTTTCGATATAGGTGATACTATCCGCTTCCACATCTGCTGCCTGCCGGGCCATCCGTATAACCTCGGTCTGGCCTTTGACACTGGGAGCTGAATATCCCACTCTCCGGTTACCGTCGTTGTTGACAGCCGAACCTTTGACCAATGCGTAAAGGTGGTCCCGGTCCCGGAGGGCATTTTCCGCCGGTTTCAGAACAACAATACCAACTCCTTCCCCTCCCACCGTACCTGATGCTTTGGCATCAAAGGCCCGGCAGTGACCGTCCGAGGACATGACCATGCCTTCCTGGTAGAGGTAACCGCTTTTAACCGGCAGTTTGACGGCTACACCGCCTGCCAGGGCCATGTCACACTCGCCGCTTAACAATGCCTGACACGCCAGGTGAATCGCAACCAACGAAGTTGAACAGGCAGTTTGCAGGGTAACCGCCGGACCTTTCAAATTCAACCGGTAAGACACCTGGGTACTAAATGAAGAACTGTCGTTTACCGCTATTGCCCCGAAATTCTCCGACGGGTTGTTCACCCGGTCCAGCATCCTGGCTATCCAGTAAAGATGAGTACCGGCACCCACGTAAAACCCAATAGAACCGTCATAATTATCAGGATTACAGCCGGCATCCTCCAGCGCGGCCCAACTGGATTCCAGCAAAATCCGCAATTGCGGGTCCATGTCCCCTGCTTCCCGCAGCGTATAGTTAAAAAAAGAGGCGTCAAAATATTCCACGCCCTCCAGCATTGCTTTTGCCTTAACATAATTGGAATTCTCCAAAAAACCGGGAGAAACACCGGATTCCACCAGTTCCTCCTCTGAAAAAAACCGGATACACTCTTTACCATTCTTCAAATTTTCCCAGAATTCATCAACCGAGGCAGCACCGGGAAACCGACCCGCCATTCCGATTACCGCAACTTCATACCCGGTTAAATCGTAGTTTTTCATTAAATCAGACATATTTCTATCCTGCTTTTCCTTCCTATACTCTCATAACTTTTTGACGCCTTCCTTTCATTTTGTCCCTGCCTTTCTTGAGCTTCCCGGTAAAGTCCGGCACGCTCTCTTCCTTCGGGGCAGCGGTTAAAAATTCAGTCCGGGCCAGGTGGCGGGTGAACGTGTGAATGGTAGGATACTCAAACAAAATAACAACAGGAATTTCTTTTGCCAGGGCTTCTTTTAAACGGCTGTTCAAGCGGACAATGTCCAGGGAGGTACCGCCCATCTCAAAGAAGTTGTCATGGATGCCCACTTTGTCCACCTTTAAAACCTCTTTCCATATAGCAGCAATGGCTCTCTGGATTTCGTTTTCCGGTGCTGCATACGCCGCAGCCACCATGGGACGAAGACCTTCAGGAAGAGGAAGTTTGCGGCGGTCCACTTTACCGGTGGCGGTAACAGGAAATTTTTCCACCGGTATAAAATAGGAAGGGACCATGTACTCAGGCATCACCTTCAACAACGCTTCGCGCAGTTCCGAGATATTGACCCCTTTACCCGGCACGACTCTCATATATGCACAGAGATAGTTGTTGCCTTTTTCATCTTCACGGACAATCACCAGGGGCTCGCGGATATCCTCAAGACGCATCATCTGCCTCTCGATTTCCCCGGTTTCTACACGATTCCCCCGGATTTTTACCTGGTGGTCAATACGACCCAGGTACTCCATTTCACCATTATCCAATAACTTAACCAGATCTCCTGATTTGTATAGTTTTGAATGGAACTTTTTTTCTTCGTGTTCCTTCGTGTCCTTCGTGGCTTCGTGGTTTAATAAAAATAAATCAAGAAATTTCTCAGCGGTCAATTCCGGGCGGTTTACATACCCCCGGCCAACACCCAAACCACCAACCAACAATTCACCGGGAACTCCCCCGGGCTGCATCTTTGCATGCGTGTTCATGATGTACCCAGAAAGAGTGGATATGGGTTTGCCGATATTGCTGATGTTCATATCGATTTCTTTTTGCCCAATCTCTTTAAAGGTAACATGAACCGTTGTTTCCGTGATACCGTACATATTAATTAACCGTGTGCCGGGATACTTTTCTTTCCAGGGTTTTAGTTTTCCCGGCTTTAACGCCTCCCCCCCGAAAATAACACAACGTATCACCAGGTCCTTTGATGAACTCTGGATTTCTGCTTCCACCAGTTGATAAAATACCGTGGGGGTCTGATTCAGGATGGTGACACTCTCTCTTTTCAATATATCAAGATATCTACCGGGGTCCCGCGCCACCATCCGGGGAATTAATACCAGTTTCCCACCAAAAAGCAGGGCACCGTACATCTCCCATACAGAGAAATCAAAACAATACGAATGAAACATAGTCCATACATCCCGGCTGTCATATTGGAACAGGTCTTTACCGGCAGCCATCAACCCGGTAACATTGCCGTGCTCCACCAGGACACCTTTGGGCCTGCCGGTGGTGCCGGAGGTGTATATCACATAAGCCGTGTCCCCTGGTCCATTGCGGTGGGTCAAATTTTCTTCCGCCCTGGAACGGTCTCCCCATTCAAATTCCATTACCATCACTTCCCTGGCAAAAACATTGGTGGGCGCTTGTTCTCGAGGCACATAGACGATTCCCGGTATCTCTTTCAACTGCGCTTCACTGGGTAATTTCCCGTCATTCCCAAGTATCCCGGACACAATATCGCACAAGATACGTTCTCCCTCACCCAATACCACCAAATCAATATTCCTGTCGTTTAAAAGAGATGCATAATCACTGGTAGCATACGGACCACCGGCAATTAACGGTACATCGATGCCCCACTGCCGGATCACGGCCGCGGTTTGATGGAAAAAATTCTTGTAATAGGTTAATGTGCGCAGCCCGATAAGGTCCGGCTTAAACTCATCCAGCAATTGTTTTAATTCACGATAATTATCAAAATCGATCCGCGATTTGGCAATTTTACCTGTGATCATTTCCCCGAATTCCTTTTTCAACGCAGTCAACAAGTACATCAAACCCAATGGCGGTTCCACCACATCGTAAAGCATGTTTTGCTTATCTTTGCTGAAAAGCTGGGAAAGGTCCAGCAGCAGGACCCGTAATCCCGGTGTATCCACTGCACCCGGCGAAAGACCCTCCCGGGAAAAGGCCGCCTTTATCCGGCGACTTAAATCAGGCACCTGCCCGGACCACTGAAGAGATAAATCAGCAAGATCCAGTTCATCTTCCCGGATGCCGGTAAATTCCAATAAATCATGAAGCGTTTTGATTTCAACCGGTAAATAACTGTTGTACTTTTGCACCAACTCATCTTCAGTCAATAATTTCATTTGCCGGGGCAGTACATGCAGCAGCCGTTGCTTTGACAGGAAATAGCGGTTAAGAAAATCCGCCTGGCATTTCAAGGTGAATCCTTTATCAAAGGGAAGGGTATGGGACAATTGATGATAAGCAAGATCAGCGGATTGGGCAATGGTTTTCTCCGGGATTCCCTGCTCTCGTGCCAGGGCAGCCATATCCGTAGAAGGATAAATTTTTAATATATGAAAATAGGGGAAATGGAGCCACTTGAGACTCTTGATAAAGTTCAGCGTCAGCAAGGCTTCTTCTTCGGTTTCCGAAGGGAATCCATGCATGGTAAAGAGTTCCAGGATTACCTGGGGGTAATGTTGGCAGATATATTCCAGGTTTTCCCGCAGTTTTTCGATGTTGAGATTTTTGCCGATCATTTTTTGCAGCCGGGGCGAGGCGGTTTCCAGGGCCAGGGCAATGTTGACGGTCCCGGCTTTAACCATTAAATCGATGTAATCCCTGGTTAAAATATCCCCCCGCAAACCGTTGGGGAAAAAGAATTGCACCTTTAGACCGCTATCGATGATCATCTGGAAAAAATGCTTGCTGTTTCGGATGTTCAAATTGAAAATGTCATCGATAAAAACAAACCGGCGCACCCCCAGGTTGTAATACAATTGAACTTCTTTAAAGATATGTTCGGCTGACCGGAAGACATGTTTTTTGGGCCAGATTTTATGACAATAGGCACAGTGGTAGGGGCAGCCGCGCGTTCCCTGGATGGCAATGGCCTGTTTAACCATTGCCAGACCAATATACCGGCTGTATTTGTCATAATCCACGGTAGTGCGGTCCACCAGAGGCTGGCCATCAAGATCGGTAACCTGGGGACGGGGGGCGGTAATAACTATTCCTTTATGGGGATTCCATTCAATGCCTTGGAGAGCTGTAAAGGAATGATTTTCCATGGCACTGCTTCCTGCTAACAGTATTTTCGTTCCGCAGTCCTCCAGCATAAACCGGATGCGTTCCGTGGGATAGGTGGGATCGATGGGTAAATACGCACCACCGGCTTTTAATATAGCTAAAATGGCAATAATCCTCTCTAAAGAGGGTTCCATCATAATTCCCACAATGCTGTCCGGCCCCACCCCTCTTTCTCTCAATAAATGAGCTAATTGATTTGATTTTCGATTCAATTCCCTGTAGGTCATTTGCACCGTTTTCCCGGTTATTTCCTCCTTATTGGCCGAGGGTGTCACCCCCTTGCCAACTGCCAACTGCCAACTGCCAACTACAGCAACGCCGTCAGGCGTTCCAGCTGCCTGCGCATCAAATAATTGGTGAAGGGTTTTTCCCGTCGAATATGCCGATATGCTGCCATTTAACTCATTTAATATTTCTTCCTTTTCTTCTTTAGACAGGATATCAATTTCACCGATGATGATATCCCTGTTATCGATCACATCGGATACGATTGTCTTAAAATAATTAATAAATCTCCACACCGTGCTCTCTTTAAAGAGTTTGACAGCGTAATCCACGGTAATGGGGAATTTTTCCCCTGCTTCTTCGCAGTGGAATACCAGGTCGAACTTGGCGATGCCGCTGGGAAACGGGTACGGTTTCAGCTTCAATCCTCCTATCTCGAAATCCAGTTCCGGCGTATCGATATTCTGTACATCCAGTACAATGTCAAACAAAGGGTTGCGACCGGTATCCCGGGTGATGGGAAGTTTCTCCACCAGTTCTTCAAATTGATATTCCTGGTTTTCAAAGGCAGAGAGAGAGCTTTGTTTTACTTCCCGTAAAAATTGGCGGAACGTCTTTTGGCTGGCGGGATAATTCCTCAGGGCAAGGGTATTGACAAACATGCCCATCACATGATCAAGCTCGGGCGCTGCCCGCCCGGCAATGGGAGACCCCATGACTATATCTTCCTGGCTGCTGAGCCTGGATAACAAAATGTTGAGCAGGGATAACAATACCATAAAAAGGGTAACGTCTTCCTCTAATGTCAATTTTTTCAATTGCCGGGCCGATTCACTGCCGATTTCGAAACACAGGACACCGCCTTCATAATCCTGGACCACGGGCCGGGGAAAATCCATGGGTAAATTCAGCACCGGTATTTCAGCGGAAAACTCCCCAAGCCAGTAGGCTCCCTGCTTTTTAATGGATTCCGTCTCCGATTTACATTGCTGCCATCGGGCATAATCTTTGTAGGTTACATGAATTTCCGGCAGACTCTCCCCGGCAGCCAGGGCGATAAACTCCTTCAACAGCAGGCTCAAGGATGTACCATCGGATATAATATGATGCATATCCACCATCAAGAGATACTGTTGTTTACCGGTTTCGCTTAATCCAACCTTCAGCAAGGGGGCCTGAGATAAATCAAAGGGACGGACGAATTGCTCTAACCCACCCCGGCCTTCGGCCATCCCCGGCGGGGCACCCATAACTCCAGGGAGGGGATTCCTGTAAACTAAAGAAATCCCCTCTTGAGAGGGGTGGCCCGTCAGAGCCGGGGTGTGTTGCTCGATTTCAAATTCTACCTCATCGGGTTCGTGGACCCGCTGCACCGGTTCATCACCCACCATTATAAACGATGTCCGCAAACTATCATGCCGGGCGATCAGTTCTTTCAATGCGGATTCTAACTTACTCTTATCTATGTCTTCTCCCACAGAAGAAACAAAAGGGATATTGTAAACAGTAGTATTCAAATCCATCTGCTGAAGCAAATACAACCGTTTCTGAGCCGATGATAACGAATAATATTCCTTTTTCTCAAAGGGTTCAATAGAAATATACCTATCTTCGCTGTCGCCGGCAGCATCTTTTGTTTCAATGTATTTTGTTAAACCCCTTATTGTCGGCCTTTTAAAAAATTCCTCTATGGATATTCTTACATTTAATTCTTTATGTATCCTTGATACTAAGGTAATAACTTTTAATGAATCGCCTCCCAATTCAAAAAAATCATCCTGGATGCCTACCCGGTCAAACCCAAAAAACCTGGCCCAGATTCCGGCAAGTTGTTTTTCAATATCACTGACGGGGGGGACGTATTCTGTCTTCAATTCAGGTCGCTGATATACTTTCCCGGGAACAGCAGCCTCGTCCAACGTTTCCATCAATGATGATACTTTAAACACCTGGTATTGTTCCACCAACTGCTGCAGGTTTTCTCTGGATACAATCACCTGGGTAAGTCTATTTCCAGGTATGCGGCTAAAGGTCTCAACGCCTTCTCCAGTTGAGAGTCCACCTGTTAAGTCTTCCCCGGTTAAATTTTTGTGATATTCTTCAGCGATGGTAGCGATTCCTATACTTTGCCACCGGGTCCAGTTAATGGAAATAACGGTTGGACAGGCACTGTCTTGTGAAGCCTTGTAATGGGCAAAGGCATCCATAAACGCATTGGCACCGCAGTAACCCACCTGCCCGAATATGGGCAGGATCGAATTGATGGAGGAACATAGAATAAAAAAATCCAATTCCATATCCCTTAGAAGTGCGTCAAGAACCAGGGTACCTTTTATTTTAGCGGCAAAAATCCGTTCCGATGCTTCCCTTGTTCTTCTTTGAATCATAGCACCATCCGGAAGCCCGGCAGCATGTATCACCCCATCGATGCGACCAAACTGCGCCACTGCCTGGTTTATAACGTTTTGCATTTGCTGCCGATGGGTAACATCCGCACTAAGAACCAGGACCTCTGAACCCAATTCCTCGATGGTTTTGACTTTTTTTATCCTTTCATTTTTACCATCGTTATCATTGGGGGCAGCAAGCCGCCGGTCCCATTCACCCCTGGGAGGCAGCCCGGTACGCCCGGTTAGTATAAGTTTAGCTTGAACTGTCTTTGCCAGGTACTCCGCCAGTCGAAACCCGATACCTCCCAGGCCGCCTGTTATAAGATAAACACCCTCTTGTTTGAAACTCAGCGCCTTATCTTTCGACTTTTCCAGTCGTATAGGCTCAAATATTTGTACCCAGCGGTGATTGCCCCGGTACGCCACAACCGGTTCAATCGATTCAGCCATGAGTTCATCAAATAACCGGTGGATGGGGGTCCCTGCTTGCTTGCTTCCTTGCCAGGGCAGGGGAAGTTCCACATCGATGCTGCGGCAGGCGATATTGGGATATTCTACCGGTATTACCTTAACAGGCCCCATTACAGTGGCTTTTCCCGGACAACCACTATCACCCCCGGTCACTTCCTGCATGTTATTGGTGACCACTGTGATTTCAATCTTATCGGTAAAACCCTGCTTACCAATGGCCCGGGCAATATTAAGTAAACTGTAAAACCCGGTATTCTGAATGTCGTCAATATTCTCACTTAACAGTGCCCTTTTCTCATCTTCATTTGCTGTAACACCCCATAAATGAACGATGCGGTTGGGGACCAGGTTACGACGTTGAAGTTCAGCAAACAAGGCATCATAGTCCCCTTCTATCTGCGGATTAACGATAAAACGGCGATTTTCTTGTTTTAAAAATTCCCGGCCCATTGTCACTGTAATCGCTGCCTGTTTCTTTTCCTCAAGTTTTTCCACCAGTTGAGAACCCAACCTGCACCCATCGACAAACACCAGCCAACAGGCTGTATCTGCATCTACGTCTACCACGGGCAGCGCCGACCGTTTCCATGAGGGGATGTAAAACCAGTCGATAATATCTCGCTTCTTAGGGGACAAAAAGCCCTGATCAAATACGTTTGCTTCAAGATTAAGGCCTTGTGTTTCCAACCAATACCGTTTCCTTTCAAAAGGGTAAGTGGGCAATGGAATACGATGTCTTTTCTTTTCTTTATATAATTCATTCCAATCGATTTTTTGCCCTCGAAGCCATGCCTGGCCGATTTGAGTCAACGATTGTCTCCCGATATCTGCACTGTCCCTGTCCGATGCCACGAGAGCCGCGGTTTCTTCCTCATCCGAGACCACATGGATTTCTCCTCCTTCCGGCGAGGTCAATGCTTCAATGGTTTCAGCCGCGGTGGAGCAAACCGCCATCCAGCGGTGCTTAAACGCCTTTCTGCCCTTCTGCAAGGTATAGGCAGCGTCCTCCAGATTACATGGATTTTCTTTTAAGTAATTCCCAAGGTTTTCTTTTGCTTTATCAAGGGCCGCCGGGGTCCTGGCAGAAACAAGAATCAATTGAGGGCGGCTGGCCTTCTGATCTTCTACCCTCTGACCGTCTGACCGTCTGACTTCTGGCCATTCCTCTAAGATTACATGGACATTGGTACCGCCGATGCCCAACGACGTCACTCCAGCCCTTAACGGATAGTCGTCCCTTTCCCATTCAAGCGAATCCGCATTGATATAAAAGGGGCTGTCGATTAAATTGATTTTATTATTGGGGACTTCAAAATTCAAAGTAGGAGGGATTAACCGGTGTTTTAATGCCAGTACGGCTTTGATAAAACCGGCGATTCCAGCAGCCGTGTCCAGGTGGCCGAAATTGGATTTAACGGACCCGATGCCGCAGAACCCTTTTTTATCGGTCTCATAAGCCGCAATTAGCGCTTCGATTTCCACCGGGTCTCCCAGGGCTGTGCCGGTACCGTGAGCTTCGATATAACCGATACTTTCTACTTCCACCTGCGCTGTTTGCAAAGCATCTTGAAGCACTTCCACCTGCCCTTCCACACTGGGGGCTGTATATCCTATTTTTTGTACACCGTCGTTATTAACGGAAGAGCCTTTGATAACTGCATGAATATAATCACCGTCTTCAACGGCATCCTCAAGCCGCTTCAATGCGACAATTGCTAACCCGCAGCCGGCAAGGGTGCCTGCGGCACTGCCGTCAAAGGCCCGGCAGTGGCCGTCCGGAGACTGGATCATTCCTTCCTGGTAAAGATAGCCCCCTTTAAATGGTATAATGGATACCCCTCCGGCCAGGGCAACATCGGTTTCACCGCTTAACAACCCCTGGCATGCCATATGAATGGCCACCAGGGACGTGGAACAGGCGGTGTGGACGGATACCACTGGCCCTCTCAAATTAAGTTTATAAGCTATTCGCGAACATAAATAGTCTTTATTGGCAAAATGATCCAACCCGAATTGCCCGAACTTTTCCATTTGCCCGGATAATACGGCTAAACCTTTCCAATGAAAACTATCCGAAGCACCGGCCCAGAGCCCGATCAATCCATCATACGTATCCGGGACATACCCGGCATCTTCCAACGCTTCCCAGGCACATTCATGGAAAAGCCTGATTTGCGGGTCCATCACTTCAGCTTCACCCGGTGTATAATCAAAAAAATCAGCATCAAAATCTTCAATGCCTTTAAGATAACCCATTGCCTTAACATAATTCGGATTCTCCAACAGGCTTTTATCAACCCCGGCTTCCTCCAACTCCTCATCAGGGAAAAAGGTAACGGTTTCAACACCGTTTGCCAGGTTTTCCCAGAATTCTTTTATATTTTGGGCACCGGGAAACCGGCCAGCCATACCAATGACCGCTATTTCCAGTCCCGTATAGTTGTTATTTCTTTCATTCATCAGATTCTTCACTCAATCTTTTCCGATCAACTTTCCCACTGGGAGTTTGGGGTAGGGTTTCCATTCTTATCCATTCGCCGGGAACCATGTAATCCGGCAAAAAGGATTTCATATGTTTTTTTAACTCCTGGTCAGTCACCTGTTCACCGGGTTTTATTACCATGCAAGCCACCAGTGTAATAATGGTTTCGGTGGTTTCTCTCACAATCACCACACAGTCCTGCACAGCCGGGTGCTGAGCCAGCACGGATTCGATTTCTCCCAGTTCAATGCGTAATCCCCGTATCTTTACCTGGTGGTCCATCCGCCCCACAAAGGCAATATTCCCATCCGGCAGCCAGTAAGCAAGATCGCCGGTTTTGTAGAGGCAGCTCATAGCTGATAGCTCATAGCTCATAGGGAGCTCTCCGGAATTGCTTATTCTCTTCTCTCTCCTATCAGCTATGAGCCATGAACTATGAGCTAAAACAAACTTCTCAGCAGTTAATTCAGGGCGGTTTAAATAGCCGCGGGCCAATCCTACACCGGAGATGCATAACTCGCCTTCGGTTCCCACGGGCTGCAATTGCAAATCATTGTCCATGATATATAAGCCTATATTATCGATGGGTTTCCCTATGGGGATCTGTTGGACACCGGACCCAGTGGGACAATCAAAATAAGAGACATCCACGGTGGTTTCAGTAGGGCCGTATAAATTAATTAACCGTGTCCCATTCTCCCGGTACAACGTTCGATTAAAACGTTCCAGGTGGATGGGTTTTAACGCTTCTCCGCTGACAAAGACACGTTTTAAACTGCCCAATCGTTTAATATCACCGGAATTTTCAATGTATCCCAAAAATGCCGACATCATGGAAGGAACAAAATGCATGGTGGTGACTTTTTGGCGTTCCACGGTTTCCACGATGGCCTGTGGAAATTTTTCAAAGCCAGGGAGCAAAAAACATACCTTTGCCCCTACCAGCGACCACCAGAACAATTCCCACACAGAAACATCGAAAATAAACGGCGTTTTCTGCAATATGGTATCGGTTTCATCAAGTGGATACCGTTTCTGCATCCAATGTAAACGATTAACCACTGAATGGTGTTCCACCATCACCCCCTTGGGCCTGCCCGTGGAACCGGAGGTATAGATGACGTAGCATAGGTGAGTAGGGTGAGTAGGGTGAGTAAGGTGAGTAACCACCTCAGTTCCCTCACTTACCTTACTCAACTCACTCACCTCACTCAACAATACCCTGGCATTGCTGTCTTTCAGCATGTAGTTAACGCGTTCTTGCGGATAATGTGGATCTATGGGCAAATAGGCTGCCCCGGCTTTGAGGATCGCCATCAGCCCCACCATCATTTCAAGCGAACGCTCCGTCATAATACCCACAACGGTATCCGGACCAACACCCCTCTCCTTTAATAAACAGGCAAGACTGTCGGCCTTTTCATTAAACTCCCTGTAGGATAATCTCTGATCTTTAAACAGCACCGCCGGGTTTTCGGGAGTTTTTCTCACCTGTTCTTCAAACAATTGATGCAGGGTCTTATCCTCCGGGTAAGGTGCGTCAGTATCGTTAAATTTATCCAAAATCTGTTTTTTTTCTATTCCTGTTGTCATCGTTTTCTGAACTTTTTACAAAAACTTTTACCCAGGATTTCCTGGTGAACCTGGCTGGTGCCTTCAATGATCTCCATGATTTTAGCATTCCTGTAGTACCTGGCTGCCGGGTTTTCTTCATGGCATCCGGCAGCGCCCATGATCTGCACGGTATCTGCGGCAGCTCGAACTGCAGCCCGGGTAGCATAATACTTGGCTATCAATGTTTTTTCCACTGCCCCGGGTGAATGAGAATCATCAGCCATGGAGGCACCCAGGCATAAGTGCCGGGCTGCTTCCAGGTCTACTCCCATATCGGTGACGATCTGCCGGATCATACCGTGGTCCATAATCGGACGTCCAAATGCCCGCCGTTCCGATGCATAGGCAGCACCGGTCTCCAGGCAAGCCCGCAAAAGCCCTGCCGACGACCATGCCGTACTCATCCGGCCATAGTGCAATCCATAAGGCGCGACATAGGACATCACCAAACCAGGCTTACCCACCAGATCACCCGCAGGGATTTCAACATCATTCAATTTAATCCGGGAAAGATGAGCACCCCGAAACCCCAACATATCCTTCAACGGGATTACCTCCACTCCCGGTGCATCAGATGGGACAATACAGGCCATAGACTTATCTTCTTTATCTTTCCCAAATACCAGGAATATATCAGCCATGGCAGAATAAGTGATCCATTTTTTGCTGCCACTTAATAAATATCCATTCCCCCGGGGAGTAAAGGTGGTTTCAACCGCCTGGATATCGCTTCCTACTTTGGGTTCGGTCATGGCAAAAGATGCGATCATGTCACCTTTTGCCATGGGTGCCAGGTATTTGTTTTGTTGGTCAGGGGTCCCCCATTTGGCCAAAATCGTACCCACCATGGTTTGCACCGTAAAAAGGGCACACAGGGATGAACTGGCAGCCCCAATGGCTTCATTGAGGAGCCCGAAAGTAACTGCATCCCAACCCCCACCGCTAAATTCTTCGGGGAAAATACCGCCCACAAAACCGGCCTCACTGCACAACCCAATGACCTCCCGCGGTACCCCCTGGCTCTTATCCCATTGATCAGCATGGGGTTCCACATGCTCCTGCACAAATTCGCAAAACCCACGGTAACGGGTTTTCTGTTCTTCTGTTAACAACGGATTATTAAGCACGTTCTACCCCTTTTTCTGCTGAACAAAACGACCGGCTGCACTGACGGATTTAAAATTTTCCATGTCCAGGTCATCCATGGTCACTTTGATTTCAAACGTTTTTTCCAGGAATGTCATCAACTCAATAGCAAACAACGAATTCACAATCCCCGATTCAAAGATATCAAAATCATCGTCCAATTCCGCTGCGCTGACATTCTCCATAATAAAACCGCGAATAACGTCTTGTGGTGATTTTAATTTCGCATTCTCTGCTCTCATGATTTCTGTTTCTCCTTTTTAATCATTTATTTTTTTATCCTTTTCCAACTATTCTTCCGCCAAGTACTTTGTTAAAACCCCGCTGCTGTTCCGACTGCGGCACCTTCTTTGCAGCCAACACACCTTCAAGCATATTTAATGCCTCTTCAACCTCCTCTCTGGTGGGTGACTTCCCTTCTGATTTCAACCGTTCATACAAACTTTCAATTTTCCTGTAAGGCATAACTACTTGCTTTTCATAGGTTTCCAGGTCGGCATTGCGGTTCTTTGTACTGACAACAATGCCCAGGCATTTGCCTATTATGTGCAAATACTCTTCCGGCCCAATCAGGAATTTCTCTTTAAGGGTCTCCAGGTCTTTATCTATAGTAAAGGGGTGAATGGTTTGGGTAATTTTCTTCAACAAAAACTTCAATACATCCTTGGGTCCCATTTCAATGGCAATGGTTATTTCTTGCGCCGTCACATAATCAATGGAATCCTGCCAGCGAATCGGTGAAACCAATTGCAGGGACAGGTTATCAATGACACTCTCTTTTCCTTCATAAGGCCGGGCATTTCGATTGGCAATAACCGGATAAATTGGGTCTCCAAAGGTAAACTGTTGAAGTACCGTTTTCATTTGCCGGGCTGCTTCTTCCATCAGGGGACTGTGAAAAGGACCGCTGAACATAAGAGGATAAACAATGGCCCCTTCTTGTTCCAGTCTCCTGGCAGCAGTCATAACCACATCTTTACGGCCGGATATGGAGGTCTGAGTGGGAGTATCATAGGCGGAGACAAACACCGTTCCTTCATTGTCTTCGCCTTTGGAGACCTCTTTGCATACCTTTTCCACTTTTTCCTTTTCCAGGTTGATTACCCACATCATGGTGCCGTCCAGGGGTTCGGATATCTTACCGATAATCATTCCCCGCTGCCGCACCAGTTCCAGGGCATCGGCAAAGGATATCACCCCAGAACAACAAAGCGCCGAATACTCACCCAAACTGTGACCCAGGCAAAAACCAGGTTCAATACCGATCTCCTGCATGTACACCCGGAATATTCCTACACTAAACGCCAATATAGTTAATTGGGCATTTTCCAGCTTTGATAATTCTTCTTTATCAGGCTCCAGGAAACACATTTTCGCTATATCCCGACCCAAAACATCACTGGCTTCATCAATAGCCTCACGAAATACACTAAAATCATCGTAAAACTGTTTTCCCATCCCGGGATATTGAGAACCCACACCGGGAAACATAAATACCATTTTTCCAGTCATTTATTACTCCTTATCTCGCTGTTTCCTGTACTCTTGATTTGATACGTCTTTTTTGATCCAACCGCTCGCGGCCCTTTTTCCTCACTTCGGTTCGATCTCGCTTCTTGAAAACGCTGTCCTCCCGACTCAAAAAATGTGCCATGGAACGAACCGTGGGATAGCGGAACATCGCCACCACAGGAATCTCCCGTTCCAACGACACCTTTAATTTACTCATTGTCATAATCACTTTTAAAGATGTCCCTCCCAGGTCAAAAAAGTTATCCTCTACACCCACTTGATCCAACTGAAGTATCTCTTTCCAGGTATCGACAACAGTTCTTTCAATGTTGGTTTCAGGTGCCACATAGGCAGACCCCAATTTCAGTTGGGCCCCCTCAGCTTTTGCCAATGCTTTCCGGTCAATTTTTCCATTGGGGGTTACCGGTATTTCATGGATTTTTATAAAGGATGAAGGGACCATATAGTCCGGTAACTCCCGGGCCAGGAACTCCCGCAATTCCGCTATCGAGGGATCGCTGTCCGATACGATATAAGCGCATAGGTATTTTTCACCTTTATCATCGTTCCTTGCCAGCACAACAGTCTCTTTTACAGTACCATGCTTTAACAAAAGACTTTCGATCTCACCAGGTTCAATACGAAATCCCCTGACTTTTATCTGCTGGTCCATTCGCCCAAAAATTTCAATGTTACCGCAAGGAAGCCAGCGGGCCAGGTCACCGGTTTTGTAAAGCCTTCGGCGACCAGGGGGGCTCTTTTCGAGAAAACTGCCCCCCTGGACCCCCCGCAAAAGC
>WVZO01000448.1 GCA_011772425.1 Candidatus Aminicenantota bacterium | reverse complement strand
CGGCGGCCAAAACCCTTTTTGAAAAAAGGGTTCTGGACTCCCAAAAACTTTTCATATGCGGATAGTCATTGTACCCCGCTTCTTTAAATTTTGCCCAATTTTACAATTTGCCTCTCTCCAAATTACCAACCTATAATTGACCCAGGGCTTTTGCCACACTTTGAAAGTATTCGCTGCTGGGGAATAAACTCTCAAAAATAGCCGGGGCAATTTGTAACGTTTTTTCAAGCTCCAGGCAGTAATGCATCTTTTGGAACTGTTTGCGGTATTCGGCAACTTCATCGCCTACGGGTTTGTTGTGGATGATGATATCCGCCATTAGCCGGGCCAGGTTGTCAAAATCCATTTCCTTCATGCCAAAACGGGTCATCTCCGGAACCCCCATACGGATACCGCTGGGGTGGTAGAACGTTTTATCATCCGGCAGGGCCTGGTAATTGGTAACAACGTTGTTCTTTTCCAGGCGGTGGGCAATTTCTTTACCGTCTGCGAATCGGGAAACCCGGATCACTACCTGGTGGGTACTGGTAAAACCGTCTTCTTCTCCACCTTCTACAGGGATACCGTGTTGGGCACAAGCTTTAGCAAAGGCTTTGGCATTTGCCACCACCTGTGCCTGGTATTCATCCTTGAAATGGTTCATTTCCATAGTGGCCACTAAAAAGGCCAGCAGGGTACCCAGGTGGTGGTTACTGGTAGAACCGGGGAAGGCCCGGGAGGTGATTTCTGTCCAGAGTTTTCGTAAGGGGCTTTCCTTGGGCATGTTGGCGGCGATGATTCCCCGTTGCGGTCCGAAGAAGGTCTTGTGGGTAGAGCCGGTTACCACGTCGGCGCCTTCGGTTAAGGGGTCTTGAAAGTGTGCCCCCAAAATACCCATGACATGAGCGGCGTCGTACATTACGACCGGATAGTAACCATCGGTTTTATCGATGAATTCCCGCAGAGGCTTGACCGGTTCAGGGTGAAGAAACATGCTCTTCCCGAATACGAACAGCGGCGGCCGGTGCTGGTCCACCAGTTCCAGCATTTTATCAACATCGGTCCTGTAAAAGTTGTTTTCCACCAGCGGGAAATTAACCACGTCCCCTTTCACGAAATTGAAGAGGGCGCCAAAAGGCTGGGCACTTAAATGACCACCGTAGTTAAGATTGTTATTCATAACGGTTGTCATCCGGCCGCAATCAGTAAGCTTGGGAAAGTCTTCTTTTCCGGCAAATAAAAATTTGACCATGCCCTTGAATACGACCTCGTTGGCCATCTGTCCGCTTATGGTACGGGGTTCCACTTCCGTAGCGTTGATGTATTTGCCAAATTCTTCCTTTAACCGTTCTTCTACCTCAAAAATAAAATCCGTTGCTTGGTAGTAGTACACCTGGTTTCCTTTCAGTGCCCCGGTTCCCTCCAAAGCTGCCCGCTCCTTTTTTAAAGCAGTTTTATGCTCGGCATATCGACCGGAAGGATCGCTGATTTCACAAAGTTTGACCAGGAGGGAGGGGGTGTTTTCAGAGGGGATGAGGTTGAAGCACCGCCGCTGACGCCAGAGGTTGTTCTCTACTACTTTGCGTCCCAGTTCCTGCAATGTTTGTTCCAATTGGTCCATTATTTCTATTACCTCCAAATGATTAGTATTTCTTTCTGATTAATAGTTAAAATAGTATACTCTAAAAAAGTTAATAAATCAACACATGTATGGATTACCCAGCAATTCTAATTTTACTGAATTGCCTGGGTGAACACAAAATACAGGCCGAACCCCTACATTTGATGCCTCTTTTTATGCTTTTGTAGGGGCAAACCTCGTGTTTGCCCGCACTTTAATGGGCAAGATTAGAATTGCTGTGGATTACCATTGAGGGGACTACGCAGTGGGGCAAAATTGCAATTTTTGAAAAAATGTGATAACTTATATTACCTTATTGATTCTGAGGTTAAAAATGAATGTAAAACAACACCAATGGTTTACTATTTTTATACTTATCCTGGCTGTTCTTTGGGGATTTCACCTGACAGCCGCAGCAACTGCGGACGCTGCAGGTTCTAATCCCAATTATCGCTCTTTTGCCAATGCCGGGGAACTCCAGGTGTATATGAAATGGCATCCGGACAGGGTGCCGTTAATCAGTGCCCACCGCGGTGGGCCTATGGAAAATTTCCCGGAAAATGCGTTGGAAACCTTTGAAAATGCCCTTAAATATGGCCCCTGCCTGATCGAATGCGATGTGCAAGTCACAAAAGACGGACACCTGGTAATGATGCATGACAACACCCTGGATCGCACCACCACCGGAGAAGGAAAGGTGTCTCATCATACCCTGGTCCAAATCAAAAAATTATTTCTAAAAGATGTCAGCAATAAAATTACTGGTTTTCGGGTTCCCACGTTGGCTGAAGTTCTCCGCTGGGCCGTGGGACGGGCCGTTTTAACCATCGATGTAAAGGCAAAAGACAGAGTGCCCTTTGAACAGGTTATCTCCGAAATCCGGAGATATAAAGCCGAAGGGCATGCCATCATTATTGTTTATAATATCGAAGATATGCTGAAGGTTCATCGATTGGCAGCGGATTTGATGATTTCCGTCACTGTTACTGGAATAAAGGCTGTAGAAAAACTCTTGGCCGCCGGTGTGCCGGCAGAGAATCTTGTTGCCTTTGTCGGCGTATATGAACCGGATATTAACGTGTATGAAATGCTCCATGAAAAAGGCATCCGTACGATTTTAGGCACCATGCACAACCTGGACAACAAGGCGGCTGCCCGGGGGGTGTCAGTGTATCAACAACTTTACAAAAACGGTGCTGATATTTTATCTACGGATAATGTGCCGCTGGTCAGCCGCGCCATCATGGAGGAATCGGAGGATAGCCACGAAGGACACGAAGGAACACGAAGGGAGGAAGAAAAAAAAGATGATAAAAATTAAAAGAGTGTGATCTTATCTGTTGTGAATTTCGTTATAATATAATATAATTAAATCTAATACCAGGGAGAACATTAGTTTAAGATGTTTAAGAGCAAAGAAAGACGAGACAGTGTGCTTCTGCTGTTTATGGCAGTAATAACCATTGTTTTTTTACTTTATATTTTTATCCCTTCCGGTGGGAAAAAAGATAATGGGAAGAAAGATGGCCCGGATGGGAAAAAAGTAAAAAAGGAAACCAAAATTCCTGAAAAAACCACAAAAAAAACTCTGCCGGATGAACCCTCAGAGAAATTCATACTGGAGAATTTAAACCGGAAAATCGAAGAGCAGCTGAACGCTATCTACGTTGATATCCTGGAGGCGGATGATCCCTTTGCCAATTATAACACCAAAGACCTGCAAAATCTTCCCGGGGAATTCCAAAACAAACTGGTGGAAAAACTCTATAAGTTTAGTTTCTGGGATTTAAATGATATCCCTACATTGGCATTCCCGGAAACCTACAACAATTCTTTAAAATTGAATCTCTTCATATCGCTGTTCCTGTTGAAAAGCCAGGAAGAAGAAATTCTCAAAAAATATGTTCAACTTCCCCGCAGCGAATGTGAAAAAATGATTCGTTTTGAATGTTACCACCTGGTGAACAATGAAATAGAAAAAGGCTATCAATTGATACCTGTGTTGTTTTATTTTAAATTGCTGATGCAGCGGCTAAACCTTTATCCAGCAGAAGATGAGACCGTCTTCTTTAAAGAACAGATAAAACACCTGAGAGACCTGACAACCGGTAAATTGTTAATTCATATCCGGGAGTTCCTGGGGTTTTCCAAACGGAGCGAACGGTATCGACTGGAATGGGTTGAAGATGACGGGATTTTATCGGATGATAAAAAAGTATACACCAATTTGAATTTGAACGTAATCAATTTTTTAAAGCAAGAGTACATGGTTTTTCCTGACTCGGAAAACAGTGAAAACAATCAATGGATTAAGGAACTCTGCAAGGCAGACCCCGGTGATATTGAATTGGAAAATCTCAGCATCCGTAACCAGGACCCTGCCAAACAACTGGATCTCCGTAAAATCATCTACACTCCACTGAATTCCCGGTTCGTTGTCATGTTGAAAGAATACCAGCCAGGTATAGATACGGACCCTGGTTCGTATACCATCATGAGGCGTGAACAAGGATTTTTGAATTACCTGGTGGCCCGGCGCATGGGAGAGTTTCATAAGAATTTCACTATTATTCATTTCACCCTGGACCCGACCGATAAAAAGAAAACCAAACTATTCAAACAACAGTTAAAAGAATTCGGCAGTTATTTAAAGAAAAATATGGTTTTTTAACTTTTTTTACATTTGTATTCTCACGATTGTACGGGCATGGCATGCCGTGCCCTTACTTCTTACTTCTTACTTCTTACTGATTTCTTCTTGTCTAGCTTGAAATTCATGACCACGGTGAAGCGGACCGGTTTTTTTACGCCGTTCATGACAAAAGGTTTGTATTTCCACTGCTTAATCGCTTCCAGGGAAGCCTCATTGAGAAGTGAATGACCGTCAATTACGATGGCATCCACTACATTTCCATTTTTATTGATGGTAGCTTCCAGCACGACTTTACCCTGGATACCGGTTTTCAAAGCTTCTTTGGGATATTTGGGATTCACTTTCTTAATGAGTTTTGGCCGTTCTTTGGCAGAAATAACAGGGGGTTGTTTTTTATCTTTATCCTTATCCAAGTGGAAGGACACGACAACGGTAAATTTGACAGGTTTGGGTACGCCATCTAAGAGATAAGGTTCGTATACCCACTGTTTAATAGCATTTACGGCAGCTTCATGTAATGCTTTGGGACCTTTAACGACCTTTGCCTCTGCCACACTGCCAAACACATCGGTGACAGCGGTAACCACCACTCGCCCCTGGATACCTGCTTTTTTTGCTTCCTCGGGGTAATCCGGGTCTACCTTGCGAATCAACCGGGGTTTTTTGAGGTCACCTTTCTTGCCTTTGGGGGGCGGCGGGTCCAACGGCAAAGGAGGCGACGGCAGTCCTTCTTTGCGGTGAAAGGACAAAAAGTAAATATTACCGCCGGAGTCCTCAAACCCCAACGTTGCTGTTTTTTTCTCCGGCAGGATGATTTTGCTTTCTAACAAGGAACGAGGAGGCTTACCATCTTCCAGCACCTCAACGCGGAACCGGTTCTTTTCAATGGAAATCGCACTCAATTGAATCAATAAATGACGGTGATTTAGTACAATCACCGAGAACGGCGTTTTGCCCCACTCTTTTCGCAGCGGCATAAGGGCCTGGGTCATCAGCTTAATACCCGTCAGGTTAAACACCCGCTTCAACGTTCGCTTCTCCTTGGAAACTTCGATATCCGAGAACACATTCTCATCGGAAAGAAGTTTCAAATAGTAAGAACTGACGACTTTGTCCGAACCACTGCTTTCTCCCCTGAAGCCTTCGTAAAGTCTCAAAAGGGTCCATACATTCCCTTCTGCTGGCCCAACTGCGGGCGCAAGTGATGCCGCGGGCGCAGGGGGGGGTGCAGGTTTTGGTATTGATTGCAGCGGCGATGCCCACAGGACTAGCGGTGACGAACACAAAACCACCAGTAATACCAGCAAACAGAAACAAAAAACACCGGTTCCGGCAGCTGAAATTCCAGTCAATTTTCTCATTGTCAACCTCCTTATTTATATCTATTTTTTCACTTTTTCCACCCAGACAATGGTAATATCCGGGTTGGTTGTATTAACGACGACGGTATTGGCGGGTTCACCTTCCACCAGGGCAGACTGAACCCATACTTCCTCTGCTTCCGCTGTAAACGTATCAGGGGATCGGTGAATAAAGTAGAAAACAAACAGAAAGGCCGCCAATAATACAGCCGCTGCAGCAGCCAATCCCCCATAATAAACAACAGGACGTCTCCGGCCACGGCGTCTCTCTTTCTCCGGGATAATGGTTTTAAATTCCTCCAGGAAGGTTCTTTCCAGGTCCGGCGGGATATCATGCTCCACCGCTTGAACCCGTTTCATAACCTCCCGGTCAAAGGTTTTTATATTGCTCATACAGTAACCTCCATTACTTTTTTTATGGTCTTGCGTGCCTGGTGCAGTATAAACTTTACATTGGCACGGCTCAACCCGACAATTTCGACAATTTCGGAAATTTTAAACTCATTGTAATAGTAAAGGAAAAACACTTCCCTGTGACGAAGAGGTAATTGTTGAGCCACCGTATATATTTCACGAACATCTTCAGTTATCGCCCCAACCACTGCGGCAACTTCACCGGCTTCTTCCAGTGACACAACCGTATTTTGGGGCTGGGCCATAAATGTGTCTTTTATAAGATTGTGGGCAATGGTAAATATCCAGGTTTTGAAATTTTGCCGCCGATCAAACGAATAAAAATAGCGAAACCCTTTCAACAGCGCTTCCTGGAAAACATCATCCGCTTCAGCAGAGAAATTCAGCGCCTTGCGCACAAAATTGTAAAGCGGTTTTCTTATGGGCAGCAAATAGTCAAGAAAAAGCTCTCGTGTTTGTTCCAGGTTTTTCCCCTGACTGCAGGGAAGCTGGCGTACCTTGTTATCCTGTGCAAATCTCATGGTTATTGCAGCTGAATTTCCTTTCATACTTGTTATACCATGAAATCACCTAAATGGATAGAAAGAAAATTTCCTCTTTCATTTTTTTGCATTTTGTTATATAATAGGGCAATGGATGCCAGGAAAAAAATTCAAGAAGAAAAATTGTTTAATATTTTGAACCCAAAGCGTGCCAACAAGGAATTCAAGATTACCCTGCGCTTCCGGAAACATTTGAGCAAAAAATACCAGGAAGCTGTGGAACTGGCAAAAAAGAATAAGTACTTCCTGGAAGAAGGAGAAGGGGACTCTTACAAAATCTATGTCAGTTTTTACCCCGAAGAGGTCGAAGAGTTGTATCAAATCTTTGAACTGGTAAAAGAACAGGAAACCACAAAAATTTATTTGAACAATAAATTAATCCCCTATTTACAGGATTTGTGGCTGTTCTTGATGTGGTTTTACAGGATAAAATGATGACGTATTCAATAATTTTTGCCACAAATGACTTGACTTTTAGGTGATATTAAATTATAAATTATAAATCAACCCTAGAGGAGGAATCGATGAAGAAGAATCTATCTTCGATAGTGGTATTCGTTATGGTTTTGGCGGTTATGGTTCTTTTTTCCGGCTGCGAAAAATTAAAAATGTCCAACCTGCAAGCAAACTATAATCTTAAAAGGGCCAACAAGTTATACACCGATGAACAGTACAGGGGTGCTATCAAGGCATATGAAACCGCCCTGGAATTAAATCCCAAATTGACATTTATATACAAATATCTGGGAACCAGTTACAGCCAGGTTTATCGCCCCGGGAAGGTTGATGATGAAAGAAATACCAATGACGGTAACAAAGCGGTTGAATACTTGAAAAAAGCCCTGGAAATCGAACCTGACAATGAAAAGATCATTGTTGCCCTGGGTGACATCTTTGATAAAAAGGGTAATGTAGAAGAAGCGGAAAAGTATTATCTCATGATTAAGGAGAAAGCAGCCGATGAACCCAAAACCTACTACACGCTGGCGAATTTCTATCAAAAGAATGGAAATAGCGAAAAGGCCGAAGATATGTATCTGCAGCGAATCGAATTGAACCCTGAAGACCCTGATGGCTATCATTTTTATGTCTCCTTCTTGCAGGATGTCCGCCGCTGGGAAGAGCTCATCGGCATCCACAAAAAACGTCTATATGCCATCCTGGACTCAACCATTATACTCACCATGCGAGAAATCGATAAACTCACCAAAGATGCGGATACCATCAAGAAAGTCACCGAGCATATGAAAACCATTAAAAAACATAGAGGCATAGATGAAGAAGAAAGACAGCGGCTGCTGGCTGATTCCCGGCAGAGATTGGAAGGCCTGCTCTCATTAGAAGAAACAGAGAAAAAGATCGAAGAATTGAAAGCCGAGCTGGAAAAGAAGATCAAACGAGCCGAAGCCATGATTGAGGCATTGGATTCGGAACAAAAACGAACGGTGTCGGAAATCTATTATGCCATTGGTAATGTGTGTTGGAACTGGAGCTACCAAACACCAACCAATATGATGGATCCCAACGAACGAGACGGCATCATTAAAAAGGGGCTGGCTGCTTTGCAGCGATCCACCGAAATTGTCCCCGACTACGCCAATCCTTACGCTTATATGGGACTGCTCTGGCGTGAAAGAATTAAAGTTAACCCGTTGAAGAGAGCTGAATATGTCAAAAAGAACGAGGAGTTCAACAAAAAATTCAAAGATATCTACGACAGGAAACTGAAAAGGGAAAAACTCAAAGAAGAGCTCGAACGAATGGGTGAAGAGCAAACGGAAGGAGAAGGAACGTAGTTAGAAAACCTCGTAGACAATACTGACACGCCTGTTCCTGGCTCGATTCTCAGGGGTATCATTTTCCCTCAGGGGGTGGGTGTCGGCATGCCCCACAGCAGAGAATCGTCGGGGATCCAGGTTTCCTGCCTGGATCAAGAACCGTACCACACTCCCTGCCCGGGCTGAGGACAGCTCCCAATTGGAAGGGTATAGGGGGCTTCTCACCGGGATATTATCGGTATGACCTTCAACAGTTATTTTATAAACGGTATCATGCATAATAGGAATTAATTTCAGTAATAACCGCCTGGATTCCGCGAGTATTTCAGTTCCTCCCGGTTCAAACATCGCATTGCCGGCCAGCTCTGTTATCTCCATATTAACCCCCCGGCGATGCAAAGCAATCAAAACATTTTTCTCAAGCCCCTCTTCTTTAACTGCTGTCTGCAGCAGGTTCACCAGGCGCTGCTTTTGCATTTCTGTCTTAGTCGGAGAGCTTTCCAGTTTAATAGGCAATTCCATTCCCCCTTCTTTTCCCAGTTCAAAAACGTCTCTCTGGACACCAAAGGCATCTTTCACTGATCCCAACACCTCCTTAAACTTGGCAGCATCTGTATTGGCAAAAGCCAACATCATAATAAAAAAACACAGCAGCAAGGTGACCATATCTGCATAAGTCACCAGCCATTTGGGTCTGCCTTTCTTACACTTCCTACATTCATCCGCACCATACCCAGACATTGTTCTTTCTCCTTAACCGTTAGCCCCTGGTTTTCATCGAGGTTTCCAGTACTTTCCGGGATTCCGGGTTCAGGAAAGAACCCAGTTTTTCCTGGACAACCGCCGGGTGGTCACCATTGGCAATGGAAAGAATCCCGTTGACGATCAGTCGTTTGAGCAGCATTTCCTGGTCATGAAAGTATTTTAGTTTATCCGCCATGGGCAGAAAGAAAACATGAGCCAGGAATACCCCATACAAGGTGGTGAGCAAAGCCAACGCCATTGCCGGTCCGATGCCCTTGGGATCATCCATATCCGAAAGCATCAACACCAGGCCGATAAGGGTCCCGATCATTCCAAAAGCCGGCGCTGCATCACCTGCAGCCACCAACATACCGCTCCCGGTTTCATGACGCTGAGTGGTGGAATTGATATCGATGTACAACACCGCTTCTATCAACTCCGGTTCCACTCCATCAATAGCCAACTGCACCCCTTTTCTTAAAAAGGCGTTCTCTATTTTTACCTTTTCCAATCCCAAAATACCATTTTTTTTGGCTTCAACCGATAAGGAAACGATTTTTTTGATCATCCTATCCGGGCTTTCCACTTTACTAAAAAACGCCTTCATGACAATGGGAAAAAGACTGGCTACCATCCTTATCGGATAGCGAATGAACACCGTGCCAACCGTACCCCCCAGGACAATGGCCAGGGAGCTTACATCCACAAACATCCCCATATCTCTGCTGATGGCATAAAAAATAAAACCCACAGCAGTTACCAATCCGATTATTGTCGATATTTCCATTTGAACCTCTATCCTATCTATATTTTATGTTCTGAATCTAGGTCTCTAAATATAGACGGTAGAAATAAAAAAGTCAATATCATTTGACAAATGAAATTGAAATAATATATTATATATACATGAAGATAAATACGAAAATTAGATACGGTTTGAGAATGCTTGTTTCTCTGGCCGAAACCAATAAGGTTGTTAATACGGCTGAACTTGGGAAAAAAATGCAAGTATCTCCCAAATATTTACGGAAACTGGCAGGGCCCCTGGAAAGGCACCATTTAATCAAAAGTGTACAGGGCATATATGGGGGCTATACCTTAGACAAAAAAGCCGAAGAAATCACACTCGCTTCAATCTTTGATGCCTTTGAAGAAAATATCAATATTACTGGTTGTACCAGCCAGGAAGGATGTCCATTGAATGAAGAGTGCCTGACCCGGCCGGTATGGGAGCACCTGGAAAGACTTGTTAGCAATGAGTTTCAAAAAATTACCATTGCTTCCATATTGAACAATAAGTTTGTTGGCTAATCGGTCAGTCAAACCGACAAAACGAGGAATTAATGTACAGGGAGTGTGAGTGATGAGAAAACGAAAAGCACTGCTTTCTTTGTTTGGCATTATTATTTTAACCTTTATTATCAATTCCCATATGAAAGAGAATGAGAAAGAAATATCTTTCCCCAAAATCATGTGCGGCATCCCTACATACAAGAACGCCCGGATCAGCTCATCCATGTCCTCCCTTAACAGTGATCCCTTCATTGCTGTCTTTTTAACCCGGGACAGTTATGAACAGGTGCTTCATTTTTACCAAGATAAATTGAATATGGATTATAAAGTATTGAAATACGGCAGAGGCAAGAAAGTGACCAAAACCATATATCAATTTGAAATAAAAAAGGGGGTATTGAAGGACTATATTAGCAAAGGGGTTGAAATCACTCCTTTAAATGCCAGGTCACAGAGAATATATAAGGCGAAGACAAAAATCAGGATTATAATCCCCCAAAAAGAGGTGGAATTTAACTTATAAACAGGCAGCGGTCCCAGGCGGGATCAATGTCAGAGATTACGGAGATGAATGCCAGGCCAATGCCAGCGACACCTTCCAAAAATCCTGCTTCATTTTGCCATCCGCCGTATTTTTCCGTATGCCATGCTTTATAACCGGCATAACTATCTTCATGTCTCGCCATGTTCAGCGTTTGTTCTGCCCAGTACAGGGTGGTATCTTTAAAAACGTCAAGCCCAGTATAATGGTAAGCGCGATTATAAATGTGCATAAGACCTGCAGCGCCGTGACATAGACCGGCATCGATAACCGCATTCTCTTTTAAGTCTCTCCTGGCCGTGGAATCCTTCAAAACCTCTACTGCGAGTTTTTCCCATTCTTTATTTCCCACGCTTTTGGCGGTGTGCCATAATGAGATGCCGATACCCAGGTCACCGTAACACCAGGCCAGGCGGCTTTGGGACAACGGGTCCTCTTCTGAAATCCAACTGGGAAAGTGAGAAGCAAATTTTTCCCTGTCCAGTTTGAATTTCAGCATGTACTGTACAGCGCCGTTTAGCAGCATTAAGGCTTTTTCCTTATTAATCCCTGCTTCCACCACCTTACCCAGGAAAGCGATGATCGCGGCAATCCCATGGGACAGGCTCAAATTATAACCTTTTTTCCCACTTTCCCGGTCCAGTACTGAGAGCCATCTGCGGGCGTCGTCTTCTTCTTTTTCGCTCAATTTCTCCAGTTCATCCACCAATTCGCTGATATAATCCTTTGATTGGGGATTGGATAGTCTGCTGAGAAAGTAGGTTCCGTTTCCCACGGCTCCATGTAAAAAGTCGTAATTTTCGCCTTGAATATCAAAGATCATGGCTTTGTGAAGATAGGGGTCCAGGGATTCCAGGACTTCATTGGTATCGGTATCGATGAATTCATTTTGGGCCAGGAGTTCGATGCTCCAGCCAATGCCTGCCAGCCCGCCGGCAAGGGTATGATACGTGAAGTCGTTATTAATGACGTCAAAGATCTCAGAAATTAAGTCCACCCCGAAATCCGCGAATTTGTCTTCGCCCAAAAGCCGGGCATAATAGAAGAAAAACAGTGCTACACCGATCTTACCGCCCATTAAACCGATATTGTTTTCCAGTTTACCGGTGTTTTCAAGCAGCACGCTTGAAATCTCAGCCAGTTTTTCTGTATAGGGTTTTGTTTTTTCGTCTTTAACTAAAATTTCCCAGTCCATTGTTCTATTGTCCTCTCTTTTAAAATTTTTTATTAAAGGATATGTTTTACCATGTTTTGGAGAAATAATCAAATGGAAATTGAAAATTCCAGCAATTCTAATTTTACCGAATTGCCCGGGTGAACACGAAATGCAGGCCGAACCCCTACATTTGATGACCCTTTTCATGCTTTTGTAGGGGCAAACCTTGCAGGCTGTCTCAAAACTCCGGGTGAACACGAGGTTCACCCCTACGTCCGCCCGGAAACCCTTTGTAGGGGCGAATCTTGTATTCGCCCGGCCTCCACTGCTTTCGTATTTCTTCGTGTTCATTCGCGGCTTCCCTCAAATCTCTTCTCTCACCTTGCGCAGGGGATACCGGGCCGCGATCCATTTCCTCAGTAAATTGACCGGGAACCAATACCGCATATTTCTTTCAGCCAGGATTTCTTTGGAAACCAGTTTATCCAGTGCTTCCATGGATTGCTTCCGTGAAAAATCAATGCAATAGTGCATGGCCCCAGATCAAACCTGGGTATGAAAAAAACAGACATTCCTTATTGAAAAAAGTCTTTTAGTATGTGATAATGTTATTTCAATAAACTGGCTAAGTGGTTGAAGATAGAAAATGTAGTTGAGAAATGAAAATAATCTGGACAATTCATGCTGAAGAACGTCAGAGGCAGTGGGAAAAAAAGTATGGGATTGCAAAACAAGAAGTGGAAAATTTAGTGAGTAACCCTGAACAAACCGTTCCAGGCGATTTAGGTGTCCGGGTTGCACAAAGAAAAACCCGAAACGGATTATTAAGAGTACCTTTTTTAGAGATTGATATGGATAGAAAAGTCTTAACAGTTTATTGGACAAGTAAAATACAGAAATATTGGAAAGAGGAAAAAAATGAAGATTAAATATGATCCGGATGCAGATGTTCTCCTTCTCTCCTTTCGCGATGAGCCCCCGGCAGATGCGATTGAGGAACCGGGAGGTGTCATTGTTAGTTATGGGGAGGATGGAGAGCCGGTTAGCGTGGAATTTATGAATGCATCGGTTCGAAGGTTAATCCATCCCGGTGAAGTCAGTGTGCCTATTCAGACCGAAAGCACTGCTAAAGAGAATTTGGTTGGCGTTTGACTTTACCATTTTGCAAATTCTTTCCTTCCTCCCTTCTCCGTTTCTTCTTTCTTCGCGTTTCTTCGCGTGCCTTCGCGGTTCCAATCAAATTTCTTCCCTAACCTTGCGCAGGGGATAGCGGGCCGCGATCCATTTCCTCAGTAAATTGACCGGAAACCAATACCGCAGATTTCTCTCAGCCAGGATTTCTTTGGAAACTAATTTATCGAGCGCTTCCATGGATTGCTTCCGTGAAAAATCCGGGAGGAGCTGCTTGATCTTATCGAAGATAGCGTCAGGACCGACATGGTCCAATTGCTTGTGCGTCAACTCTTCTGCTGCTGCACTTATAATCAAGCGCTCCAACTGGCTCGATTCATCCCAGATGTGTTGGGAAAAGTGTTCTTTTCCCTCGTTAATGATGTGTTCGACAACGTCATCCACATCATCGATCAAAGCGTCATTTCTTTTTTTGTTTTCGTTCAAATCATTGACCAGGGTCCTGCAAATTAATTGGGTCAGGTAGGGTTGGCCGTTGGTCATTTTAAGGATTTGTTCTACCGCCAGATCATCATAGGTTAGTTGATCTTTTACCGGTTCTTTAATCAAGCGGATGGCATCTTCGCGTTTGAGGTGGCTGATTCGGAAGTATATGGCAGTATTGAAGAATATGGACCAGTAATCCGCGCTCATCTCCTGCAATTGATGGGTGCCGCAGAACAGGAAGATGAGTTTCTCTTCGTGCTGCATCAGGTGGCGAATATTGCTAAATACGCTTTTTGAAATCTTTCTCTCTTCCACCCGCATTTGCAGCTCTTCGAATTCGTCTACCATCAGGACGATGATTCGTTTGCCCAGTTGCGGTTTAATGTCCTTAAGGAAGCCTTTGAACCGGTAAAAATTTTCAACTGGTGATGCAGATTGTAAGGATAATTCTTCTATAATAGCGTTGGAGAGGGTGTGATAAAAATCTTTTTCATCATCGATGCCCTGCATATCGATATTAATTGGTATAAGTCTTTTGTCGGTTAATCCTTGCGTTCCAATTCGGTAGAGCAAGGAAGTTTTACCGGTTCTGCGCAGGCCGTGGCAGACAATGGTGTGGTGACCTCCGGAGGCCAATATATTTTTATCGATAAATTCGTGAGCATCCTCTCTGCCGAAAAATAGTGGAGCATTACCTTTGAGGGGTTGACCTACAATATAAGGATTTTTTATTTCCTTAAATTCAGCACTTTTTTTCAATATGGTGACCGGGAAAGCGAAGCTCTCTCTCTTGCCTTCCATGACCCTGTCCGAAAAGGTCAGTGTTCCCTTGAGAATGGTTTTAGCAGGAACGTGTGGGGTAATGGAAAAGGAAATTTCTTTTGATTTGCCAGACTCAATAATATCGATGTCAGTTTTAGTGCAATTGGGGAAGGAGATAGCAGGACTATCTACCTGGAGGGTAATGGATACGTCAGCAGCCAATTCCTGGCCTTTGTTACGAATTTCAAAATAAAGTTTCCTCTCTTCTTCAGATGCCAGGACTTCCCTGTTTTTCAATTCAATGGAGAGGGCAGCCGCACCTTGCAGCAGTTTTATTTCTTGCTCTAACAATCCCGCACAGTGTGACAGGGCTTTTGTCCATTAACAGGTCAACCCGGTAAGCCTTTTTGAATTGGTGGTTCACCCATGTGGTTTAACCGGTGCCAGCATTACTTACCAGTTCATGTTTTAAGGCTTCTTCTACCAGGCGGTTCAGGGAGAGATTCCTTTTGGCAGCCTGGAAAGCCGCTTCCTTATGCAGTTCCGGTGCGATTCTGACATTAAACGTACCTTTAAAGGATTTTTGGGGTTTGATGTTGAGTTCTTTGCATGTTTCGATATAATCATCGACAGAGGCTTTGAATTCTTTTTCCAGCGCTTCTACGGAAGTGGCCTCGAAGGTCACCAGATCATTAATAAAGTCTATTTTCCCATGAAAGACTTTATCTTCGGCGGAAAACTCCACCCGCCCGATATAACCTTTATATTCTAATATATTACTCATCTCGACACCTCTTTTTATTTTTATATCAAAATTTTTTTAATTTTTCCTGTATATCTCTTACGGTTGCTTTGTTTAATATATTCCCGGGATGTGGTTTATGGAGTAAGATCAAATCCCGTATCGCTTCATTAAAAAATTTCACCCTGGAACCACTCCCCTCGATTTTTTTGTATCCAAGGCTTTCAAGTAGTGTTTTTAATTCATCATAGGTCAGATCGCTTTTAGGAGGCACATCGGTAAACTTTTTCAGCAATTTTTCTTTTTTGCTCACACATTCCTCCTTATCAAGGAAAACAACACCTTCGCAATGGTACTACGTTTTAGTTGCAAAGTCAACAGGGGGCCGTATTTTTTTTATAGAAAGACGAGAAAAACTTTTGTGGAACAATGTAGCGACTTGATTCATCGTAGAGGCTTGATTCATCAAGCCCTTCAAGCGGCGTTTCATACCTGGGTTTGATAAAGAGACTGTGTCATAATAGGGGGGTAAACACGAGGTTCACCCTTACGTTAGCCCGGAAACGCTTTGTAGGGGCGAATCTTGTATTCGCCCAAATTCACATTCGATCCTTTTTCTGGATTATGACACAGCCTCTAAATCAAACCCCTACTTATGTATTTTGACATCATTGTCGTCATTTTTCCACGTTTTTTGACAACTTACAAGTTAAAATTTAAAAATTTAAGTTAAGAGATTCTTCGTTTGTCCCTTTTTTCTCCCCAATCCTTGTCTCCAATCAGTCTGAAGTAGTAGCAAAACAGCTTCAGCTAATAGCCATGTTATACTCTGCAAGTGGGAAACAGACTGTTTTTATGATTTGATTGCGATGTCTGGCAATTTCCTCCAGGCGTTTATAGATAGGTGCATCGAAATACTGTTCACCGCACCTGACACATACCCAGGCAGGAACATTATCAACATAGATTGTTTGGCCTTTAAAATTAAACCTGGCTCGAATTATACGATATTCTATTTCGCCATCGCAAAATTCACAAATATCATGTTTTGTCATTTCTTTCACCTCTTATTCTTCTTCCGCATAGGCCGTAATAACCAGCAAAATGCCAGAAGAAAGAAAACGGCAAACTACATATGCGCGGCGCCCATCCATTGCATCGCCAACAATTTCATAGCGATTTCCTCTGGGATCACGTGTAAACTTCTTGGCGATTTTTCCCGTCAAAATAATACTTTCGATGTCTTTTGCTTCAAGTTCATCATCAGACATCTCTTCATTTGCATGCGAACTGATACGGTATTTCTCCTCTCGGATAGCTTGACGTATACGATATAATAAGTGCATTCGATTTCATCCTTCGCTGCCGTTTTGAGCACCATCAGCCTAACCTACTCAACTATTAAGTCTGCGGTTTGCCTGACCAACAAAATAAAGTAGCATAATCCAATGAAAATTTCAACTATCCAGGGATAAAAAATCAGAAAAGAATATTGGAAAAGGAGGAATCGCTATCTATAAAAAAGCAGCATTTGTGGACAAATTTTCTGAAATCAAACAGCTCTAATCTACGATTAGATACAAAATAGCTGAAACCATGAACAATAAAAGTAAACGGACGAAGCCCAGGACTGAACGAACAAAGAAAAGAAGCGCAGCCATGAAGATTTTTTCTGCATGAGAGAGCAAAAGAGCTGCAATTACCCGGAAAAAAGCTTCGTGATTACGCTTTTTTTCTTCAACGGCGCACGAAATTCATACGCCGGGTCACGAAAATTATGAACTGAGTCACGAAATTCATGAGTCAGGTCACAAAATCCATGCTTCAGGTCATGAAATTTATGAGCCGGGTCACGAAATTCATGCGCGCGCGCACGAAATTCGTGCGCCAACAAAGAAATTTTGCTTGTGATTAAAGAAAAATTCCCTGTTTTTCCTCAAAAGAACAGGAAAATCGCAGAAAAAATGCTGATGATTGAAGAAAAAAAGCAAAAGAAACCTGTTCAAATTCCCTTTAAAGCACTATTATACTGCAAAAACCTTGAATATTTCTTTGCCAAAGCAGAAAAAACGATAATTTATAGAGAAATTGTTCACTTCTGTCGAGCTTTCCCCTGCTGTTCGAATCTCTTCTTTAAGTCTTTGACGATGGTTTCCATGCCGGAGACCCTATTTTTCTCCGCATTTTTTGCCGCATCGTAAAAGGCACGCGCTTGAGCATAAGCTTGAGCCCCGACAACATTGGCCGTGTCTTTGAGCGCATCTTCCAAAACTTTTAAATTTAAGATCAAACGCTTCAGGTCCTTGGCAAGTTTCACGTCCCGTTTAAATTTTGCAATATCAAGATATCCCGGAGCCACCTGCGGATTACTTTCAGCATATCTCAATGCATCTTCTACAAAAACAGATGTATAATTACCCATCTTTTGCAGTCTCCGAACATCTTCCGAATCGATGACCACCGCCAACCCGGATAACCGGTCATTCATCTCAGCAAGCCGCTTCTCGATATACTTGGTGATCTCATCAGTAAAAACAGAGGAAATATCTTTATCCATCGATGACATTTTCTGCTTACTCCTTTGTACATTTCATGCCTGAGGCACTTGAATCATTAAGGAAATCCCATTATAAAAGAGAATACCGGGATTGTCAACCCCGCACGCGGAGGCCAATACAGACTGTAGATATGTGAAACGATCGTGCGGAATTGACGGGCGAAGGTAGGGGCTCGGTCAGTATTTTGTATTCGCCTGTTTCTCCTCATCATTTGATAAATTACAAATGACAAATGACAGCGAAACAATGTAGGGGTTTGATTCAGAGACTGTGTCATAATAGGGGGTGAACACAAGGTTAACCCCTACCTCCTACCGGAAACGCTTTGTAGGGGCGAATCTTGTATTCGCCCCAATTCCACATTCAATCCTTTTTTGGGATTATGACATAGCCTCTTCGTCAAACCCCTACGGCTGTCTTTAGTTCTCGTACGACCTGTTAACACCTAACACTAACCTTGCCATTGTCACAATTCTGTCACTAATGGTTGCATCCCTCCAGCAAATCGTTTAAAAATAACCCTTTAATTTATAACTATGACCAAAATTCTCTTTAAATTGAATTATACAGACATTGAGATGACCGCCTTAATAAAATCCAGAGAATTCTGTAAAAAAACTCAATTAAAAAGAAAAAAGATTTAAATGGAGATGAAAATGAAAGATAACACAAAATGGAAAAAGTCAAGAGGGATATTTCTCCCCTTGTTATTCATTATAACCCTGGTGATGGGCAATACGGTTTTATTGCCGGGAACGTCCGAATCAGGTAAACCGGAAACATCTACTGCTTCAGCATCCGGGAACAAAGCCGGTGAAAAAGACAAAAAGAAAGAAGCAGACGAGAAAGAGTCTGTGCTGCATTACGAAGTCACGGTGACCGCCACCCGGACCAAAAAGGATACCTTTGAAATTCCCAAACCGGTGAGTATTATCAACCGGCAGAAGCTTGAGGAGAAAGCCCCCAACAATATAACAGAAATGTTGACTGAGCTGCCGGGAGTGGATGTCAATGGTGTGGGTGCCAACCAGAGTCGTCCAGTGATCCGGGGATTTCGCGGTCAGCGCATCCTGCTGTTGGAAGATGGCATCCGCATGAACAATTCCCGTCGCCAGCAGGATTTTGGTGAAATCCCAGCCATAGTAGATGTTTCAGGAGTAGACCGCGTAGAAGTAGTACGTGGTCCTGCCTCGGTGTTGTACGGTTCCGATGCCATCGGCGGCGTGGTGAATATCATTACCCAAATACCATCTTACCAACCGGGAAGCTCCTCCATTCACGGAAATGTGGGATACCGGTTCGGTTCCGCGGATAAACAGAGTAAAGGTATCGCCAATATTAACGGTAACATTGGTAAGTTAGGTTTTATGCTGAGCGGCAGTTACAGGAACGCCAACGACTATACGGCACCATCGGGAACCTTTGGAAATATTAAACTTGACGATGATGTTACGGTTACCGATACAGGTGTAACAGACGGCGGCATTAACCTCTTGTTAAACTACAACATCTCAAAGCAAAGCCAGGTTTCTTTTAAATACCAGTACTATCATGCCAAAGACGCGGGGTTCGGATTTATCGAACCGGAGCTTTACAACCCGGGTTCCACACGGATTCAAATTCGCTATCCCTGGCAAACGGTCCACAAGTATACCTTCAAATACGAAAATCGCCAAATGGATTTCGCCCTGGCGGATCATGTCAATCTCATCGGCTATCACTCCAGCAATGAACGGGAATTAGCAATGGATATTTTTGTCCCCTTTGGAATTCCCAACATGCCCCAGGTGGGAGCCAGCATCCAGAGTGAAAATTATACCGACATCAATACCCTCGGCTTTCGCCTGGAGTTTAACAAAGCAGTTAAGAGCCACGTATTCACCTACGGTGTGGATTTATTCCAGGACAATACCACCAATACCGATACCAACATCTCCCAGGTGGTGGGTTTTGGGCCTCCGCGTCCCTCCATAAATACAACACCCCTGGTGCCCAATGCCCGGTATCGAAGTTTCGGGGTATTTATCCAGGATGACATGCCCCTGTTTAAACGGACTTCATTGATCCTGGGTCTCCGTTACCAGAACGTCAATGCCAGCACCAAAGAGACCCTGGGCCTGGAAGATCAACCGCTGGTAAACAGCACGGATCAAACATTGGTAGGTACCGCCAACCTGGCTTACGGTATCACCGATCAGTTACGGTTGGTTTTTTCTCTAGGCCGCGGATTCAGGTCGCCCAACCTGATCGAGCGGTTTTACCACGGCCCCACACCCGAAGGCAGCGGGTTCCAGGGTAATAATACCGGCCTCAAAGCGGAAACCAGCCTCAACTTTGACATCGGGTTTAAATACCGTTGGAAAAATATCTACCTGGAATCTTTGTATTTCAATAATGTGGTGCGGGACGGCATCCGGGTAACACCAACAGGCAAACTGGTAAAGGATATGGATACACCCGAATATCAAAATTTACCCCCCGAATATCAAAATTTACCCGTATATCAAAATATCAATGTGGATAAACTGCGGATGCAAGGTATTGAAGTGTTGGGGAAATTGTATTTAAAGTTCGGAATTTCATTGATGGCAAACTTCACCCACATCAAATCCAAAGACCTGGGAAACCCTGAAACGCCGTATGTAGATACTTACTCCGCCAAGTTCAATTTTAATGCCCGCTACGATGACCCCCAAAAGCGGTTTTGGTTGGGATATGACCTGCGCATCAACGGCAATCAGAAGGATGTGATACTGGTTAATAATCCCATCGGTGATATTATCCCGGGATTTACCGTTCATTCCATCAGTGGCGGTATCACGCTGTTTAAAAACAGTGCCTTTCCGCAGCGAATCGGGATTATTATCTACAATCTCACCAATACATTGTATTCGGAATTTTCCAATGCCAGTTTTTTCCGGCCGGCACCGAAACGTCAAATTGTGTTGACCTGGTCCACCAGTTTCTAAGATATTGCCTCCGGCGGCCAGGGGGGCTCTTTTCGAGAAAACCGCCCCCCTGGACCCCCCGCAAAAGCTTTTCAAAAAAAGGCTTCAGTCAAATAACCTAGTAGAAAAGTTTAAAAAAATCGTTAGCCTCTATTGAAATATAAAATGATTTCATCTAAAATATACGTTAGAAAGAAGAGCATGGGTGGTGAGAATAATGATAATGAAAAAATTGGCGTTATGTATCGTATTCTTGTCGATGACATCCGCTATTTTACTGCCTGCCCAAAAGAAATTAAAATTCGACCATTTCTCCATCCAACACGGGCTCTCACAAGGTGAAGTTTATTGTATAATCCAGGACAACAGGGGGTTTATGTGGTTCGGTACGGAAAACGGCCTGAATCAATTCGATGGAAACAAGTTTAAGGTTTACCGCAACGATCCCACTGACCCCAATAGTTTGAGCAATGATTTTGTTCGTACCATATGCGAGGATCAATGGAATAACCTATGGATCGGCACCGACCACGGAGGCTTAAATAAATTTGACCCGGTAAACAAAACATTTACCCATTACAAAATCAAACCAGGACAACCCGACAGTTTAAATACAAATCCTGTCAACTCCATCTACATTGATTCTTCCAATTTAATGTGGATCGGGACCTGGGGGGGAGGACTGCATCGATTTGACCCGGTCAAAAAAATGTTTATTCACTATAAAACGGATGGAAATGAAAACAGCCTGAGCAGTGATTTTATCCGTATAATCTGTGAAGGTCAACCGGGTATTCTATGGATAGGAACAAAAAACGGATTGAATCGTCTCGATACCAAAACCAAAAGATTTACTCATTACAAAAATAAACCCGGTGATCCCGGTAGTTTAAGCAGCGACGATGTGGTTTCCTTGCATAACGATCATACGGGTATCCTGTGGGTGGGAACGCGCGAGGGAGGCTTGAACCGGTTCAATCCCCGGGAAGAAACCTTCACCCGTTACCAGGCAGATGAGAACAATCCCAACAGCTTATGCCACAATCACATCCACGCCATTTGCAGAGACCGAAGGGGAATGCTGTGGATTGGCACCTCTGACGGGCTGAATCTTTTTGACCCGGAAAAAGAAACCTTTTGCTTCTGCAAAAGCGATAAAAATGACCCATCAAGCCTGAGTAAAAATAACATCGTATCCATTTATGAAGATCGAACTGGTGTTATCTGGATCGGAACCAATGGCGGAGGTATAAATAAATACAGCTATCCGAAATCCGCTTTTACTCGATATGAAACCGAAGCAGACAATTCCAACAGTCTAAATTCAAATCATGTTTTTGCCATCTGTGAGGACCGCTCCGGTTTCATCTGGATCGGAACCCAGGGAGGCGGTCTTAATCGATATGACCCATGGAAAAAGGAATTTACCCATTACCAGCACCACCCGGATAAACCCGGAAGCCTGAGTTCGAATATATTGTACTCTGTTTTCGAAGACCGGGAAGGAACACTCTGGATCGGGACCGGAGAGGGATTGGACCGGCTGGATCCCGGAACTGACCGGTTTCTTCATTACCAGGAAGGTCCTGCTCCCCCGGGCCTGAGCAACAAACATGTATTTTCTATATACCAGGATCAACGGGGTGTCCTCTGGTTGGGAACAGGGGAAGGGGGGTTGAATAAATTTGATCGGGCAACAAACCGGTTTACCCATTACAAAAACCGCAAAAATGATCCCAACAGCCTGGGAAGCAACATTGTTTACTGTATCTTAGAGGACAGCAGGGGGAAACTCTGGATCGGCACGGATGGCGGAGGGCTCAATAAATTTGACCGGGAAAAAGAGCAGTTTACCCGTTATCAGAAACAAAAAAATAACCCCAATTCATTGAGCCACAATACTGTCACTTCGATTTATGAAGATCAAAAGGGTGTGTTATGGATCGGAACTTACGGCGGTCTTAACAAATTGGACCCGGTTCGAGAACCGGGTTCTTTTGCCTGTTTCACCCAGACACATGGACTCCCTAACGACGTGATCTGTGGAATACTGGGAGAAACCCCAAAAAACAACAAAACCGAGACCTGTCTCTGGCTCAGCACGAACCTGGGACTATCACGGTTTAATCCTGGAACCGGCCGATTTACCAACTTTGATGTGGAAGATGGACTACCGGGCAATGAGTTCAACGTAGGCGCATATCACAAAACCGGAAAAGGCGAATTTTTCTTCGGCGGAATGCACGGACTCATCTCTTTTTTCCCGGAAAACATCATCAAAAACGTTCCCGTACCACCGGTGGTGATAACCAGTATACAGGTGCCCGACACGGTGCAGCGCTTCCAGGACCGGATGCTGCCAAAAAAACAACGGTTCATGCCCGGAGAGGTTACGCTTTCTTACCGGGACATTATTTTTTCCATTGAATTCGCTGTATTGGATTATGTCAACCTGGAAAAAAATCAATACGAATATAAAATGGAAGGATTTAGCGATCAATGGATTTTCCTGGGTAACAGCCACTATGTGACCTTTACCAACCTGGACCCCGGTGATTATGTATTCCGGGTGAGAGGAGCAAACAGTGACGGTGTCTGGAATGAAACAGGCGCCTCAATGAAACTAACCATCACACCACCCCTTTGGAAAACCTGGTGGTTCCAGGTACTCTCAGTAATGCTGATTATCGGCATCGTATTTACCCTGATCCGCAGGAGGCTGGGTCATGTTCGCATGAAAACAGAGGTCCTGGCGGCACGAGAGGCCCAGATGTCCATCTTGCCCCAGACCAACCCAAAAACCGATCCCTTCGACATCTCCGGCATATGTGTACCTGCTTACGAAGTAGGCGGGGATTTCTTCGAGTATTTCTGGCTGGATAAAAACAAAACCAGGTTCGGAATAGCTGTGGGAGATGTCTCGGGAAAAGCCATGAAAGCCGCTATGATGGCAATTATGACCAGTGGAATGGTTTCATCAATGGCAGGGAAATCCGGTTCCATCAAAGACATATTGACCCACATCAACCGCCTGCTGGTGGCTAAAACCGACAAAAAGATGTTCATTGCACTGGGTGTGGTATCTCTGGATACCCGGTCCAACGAATTATCCGTTTCCAATGCAGGATTAAACAAACCGCTGTGGAAACGGGATCAATCCATTGAATTGATCGAAAGCCCCGGGCCAAAATTCCCACTTGGAGTTTTAGAGGAAAACATATATGAGGAAAAAAAGATTAAAATGAAACCCGGCGACATTGTTTTACTTTTTAGCGACGGCATTCCAGACATGCAGAACTCTGGTGGAGAATATTACGGGTTGAATTCCCTGGAAAGCCTGCTGGCAAAAATGGAAACCGATTCACTTTCTGCCAATGAAATCAAGCAAAGAATTATTGAAGATGTGGAACGGTTTTCAGAGGGTGAACCGCAGAATGATGATATAACCATCGTGGTGGTTAAGCTGCGAAACAATTAAGTGGAAAAAATGATCTATATAAATAGTAGAGCGGGGAAAATACCGTTTGTTCTTGAAATTTAAGTTGCAAATTTGTTAAAATTAAACTATTATAAACGAATAACCAATAGCAGGAGTGTAAAATGAACACATTTAATTCAAAATCTTGTATAGAGTTAAGAGATAAAAAGAAATATACGGTTCACCGGATCAAGGCCCTTGAAGAACAAAAAATCGCAGTTATGGGAAGACTTCCTTTTTCCATCAAGATCCTACTGGAAAACCTTTTGAGGCATTTCGAGACTCCCGGTGAACATATTGTTAAACAAGAGGATGTGATCAAACTGGCCAATTGGCAGCCGGTGTACGAGAAAAAAGAGGAAATCCCCTATTTCCCGTCGCGGGTGGTGATGCAGGATTTTACCGGTGTACCTGCGGTGGTGGACCTGGCAGCGATGCGGGATGCCATGAAAGCCCTGGGTAAAGACCCCAAAAAGATCAACCCGGCCATACCGGTTGACCTGGTGGTGGACCACTCCATCCAGGTGGATTATTACGGCACCCGGTTTGCCCTCATGAAGAACATGGAAATGGAATACCAGCGGAACCGGGAGCGGTATTCGCTGCTGAAATGGGCACAACAAGCGTTTCGCAATTTCAGGGTATTTCCTTCGGGTGCGGGAATCGTCCACCAGGTGAACCTGGAATATATTTCACAGGTGGTGGTCAACAAAGAAGTAAACGGCGAAACCGTTGCTTTTCCCGACACTTTGATCGGCACGGATTCCCATACTACCATGATCGACGGGCTTGGTATTGTGGGCTGGGGTGTCGGCGGTATCGAAGCGGAATCTGTGATGCTGGGGCAGCCGCTTTATATGAAAATCCCAGAAGTCATCGGTGTCAAGTTGAAAGGCGAATTACCGGTGGGTGCCACGGCAACGGACCTGGTGTTAACCATCACGCAAATCTTACGAAAAGAAAACGTGGTAGAGAAGTTCGTGGAATTTTTCGGACCGGGTTTAAAGCGTCTGCCGCTGCCGGACCGGGCGACCATTGCCAACATGTCTCCCGAATACGGTGCCACCATGGGATTCTTCCCGGTGGATGAGCAGGTGTTGTCATACCTGGAGACCACCAACCGCGGGCACCTGGTGGAATTGGTGGAAACCTATACGAAAGAACAGGAAATGTTTCATTATGGTAATGAAACCCCTGATTATACTAAAGTAATCGAAGTGGACCTGGCAGCCATTGAATCATCGCTGGCAGGCCCCAGGCGGCCGCAGGACCGGATCAACCTCTACCATATTAAAACCTCTTTTGCCGGGACCCTTCAACAAATGGTCAATCGCGAGAAAAAGCACATTAAAGTAAATCTTGATGAAGAAGATGTAATTTTAACCGATGGCAGTGTGGTGGTAGCGGCGATTACGTCCTGCACCAACACCTCCAATCCTGCGGTGATGATCGGTGCCGGACTGCTGGCAAAGAAGGCAGTAGAAAGAGGTTTGAATGTAAAGAAATATGTAAAAACGTCCTTTGCCCCCGGTTCTCTTGTGGTAACCGCCTATTTGAATCGGGCGGGTTTACTGCCTTACCTGGAGCAGTTGGGGTTCAGTATCGTGGGTTACGGTTGTACCACGTGTATCGGTAACAGTGGACCGCTTCACCCGGAAATTGAAAAAGCCATCCAGGAAAATCAACTGGTGGCTGCCGCGGTACTTTCCGGCAACCGGAACTTTGAAGCCCGGATTCATCAACGGGTGCGGGCCAATTACCTGGCATCGCCGCTCCTGGTGGTGGCTTTTGCCCTGGCAGGAAACATCGACTTCGATATGAATACCGATCCCCTGGGAACCGATAAACAAGGCAGCCCGGTATTTTTAAAAGATATCTGGCCGTCCCAGGAGGACATTCAATCAATGATTCAACAGGTAGTCACACCGGATATTTTTGCCGAGAAATACAAAAACATCCTGGAAGGGGATGAAAACTGGAAGAATTTAGACGTGTCCAAAGGAGATACCTTTGAATGGGATGAGGCATCTACTTATATCCGGCGGGTTCCTTTTCTCGACGGGGTCACTCCTGACGTAGAAGCGCCTAAAAATATCGATTCTGCACGGGCCTTGTTGGTGCTGGGCGATACGGTCACTACCGACCATATTTCACCAGCCGGGGCCATCCCCAAAGACTACCCGGCAGGCCAATACCTGGTGCAGCACGGTGTGGAACTGCGAGATTTTAATTCTTACGGTTCCAGGAGGGGAAACCATGAGGTTATGAAAAGAGGAACCTTTGCCAATATCCGCATTAAAAATAAACTGATATCACCGAAAGAAGGAGGCTTTACCCTTACCTTGCCGGACAAAAAGGAAAAATATGTTTACGATGCCGCCGTGGAATACATGCAAAAAGGTGTTCCCCTGGTTGTCCTGGGAGGTAAAGAATACGGCACGGGTTCTTCCCGGGACTGGGCGGCCAAAGGTTCTTACCTATTAGGTATCCGGGCCATTATTGCCGAGTCTTACGAGCGCATTCACAGGAGCAATCTTATTGGTATGGGTGTGCTGCCGCTGGAATTTGAAAATGGAGCATTACTGGAATCCCTTGGCCTTTCAGGAACCGAAACATTTTCAGTAGAAGGAATTTCTGATATTTCTCCGGGTAAACGGTTAAAAGTAACGGCAGTTAATGAACAGGGAAAAAAGAAGGAATTCTATGTCACTGCCCGGTTGG